>JAZNBU010000026.1:0-2252 GCA_045587245.1 Christensenellaceae bacterium | reverse complement strand
TGGTGACCCCTACGGGAATCGAACCCATGTTACCACCGTGAAAGGGTGGTGTCTTAACCGCTTGACCAAGGGGCCTTGTGTGGCAAAAACTGCCTATATATTGTCACCGACGCTATCTCGCCGTTTGTTTGCTGGTAGCGGCGGTCAGATTCGAACCAACGACCTGCCGGGTATGAACCGGCCGCTCTAACCAACTAAGCTACGCCGCCATAACTCAGTTGCCAATGTGTTATCGACAAATGCTTATGTATTATACCTAAAAAATAATAAGTTGTCAAATACTTTTTCGCTATTTTTAAAAAAATTTTTAAAATTTTATGTTTTTATTTTTTTTGTATATTTTTGTCAAAATTTTTATATTCGACTAAATTAAAATAACACCTTGAAAATATTTTAAAAGGTGATATAATAAAAATATAGGGAAATAAAATTATAAATAAAGTATCAAAATTTTAGGGAGGCAAAATGAGAATACAATTTTTAGGTGCAGCGCACGAGGTGACAGGTTCTTGTACGCTGTTAGAAGTGTCAAATTCAAAATACTTAGTAGATTGTGGTATGGAGCAAGGAATAGACGTTTTTGAAAACACGCCTATTCCCGTGGAAGCATCTAAAATTGATGCTGTGTTTTTGACGCACGCACATATCGACCATTCGGGAATGCTACCAAAATTATATAAGGACGGTTTTCGTGGCAAGATTTATGCGACTAGAGAGACTTGTAATTTGTGTAATATAATGCTTAGAGATTCTGCGCATATTCAAGAATTAGAAGCAAGTTGGCAAAAACGCAAATCGGACAGAGCAGGCAAAGAAAATAAAGAGCCTATATATACTTTAACAGACGCTCTCGGGGCGATTTCATTGTTTAGGCCTGTGGAATATGGTGAAATAATTCAAGTTGCTTGGGGAGTTGAGCTTAGATTTACAGACGTTGGGCATTTACTTGGCTCTGCGTGCATTGAAATATGGCTTACTGAAGGTGATGAAAGAAGAAAGATAGTTTTTTCTGGAGATGTGGGAAACGTTAACCAACCGATAATCAAAGACCCTCAAACAGTTGAAGAAGCCGATTATTTGATAATAGAATCGACTTATGGGAATCGCACGCATAAGACGCCTGGAGACGTTATAACGGAACTAGCAAAATGTATTCAAAAAACGTTTAATAGGGGCGGCAATGTAATCATACCATCTTTTGCAGTTGGAAGAACTCAAGAACTTTTATACGCTATTAGAAAGATTAAAGAAAATAGTATGATAAAAGGTCATAAAAACTTTCCTGTATATGTAGATAGTCCGTTAGCAGTTGAGGCGACAAGCATTTTTTTACAATGTGATACCTCTTGTTTAGATGAAGAAACTTTATCATTAGTTCAGAAAGGGATAAATCCAATTTGGTTTAACGGACTAACCCTTGCTGTTTCAACGCAAGAATCTATTGCTATTACTGCAGATAAAACGCCTAAAGTTGTTATTTCAGCGAGTGGTATGTGTGAGGCAGGTAGAATTAGGCACCACCTTAAGCATAATTTGTGGAAAAAGGAAAACACAATCTTGTTTGTTGGTTATCAAGCTGAGAATTCGCTTGGTAGAATTTTGCAACAAGGAGCAAAGGAAGTAAGACTTTTTGGCGAAGATATTATGGTAAGGGCTGAGATAGCAACTTTGCACGGCACGTCTGGCCACGCCGACCAAAACGGACTTATAAGATGGTTAGAAGGTTTTAAGAATAAACCAACAAAAGTGTTTGTTAATCACGGTGATGATTTAAGTTGTACAGCTTTTTGCGACTTGTTAATTTCAAAGGGGTATGACGCACAAGCACCATATAGTGGCACAGAATACGATTTAATAGCAGATAAAATGACGGTGTTTGCAGATAGTAAACGCATTGACAGAGCAAAACTTCTTAAGGGTGGAGCGAGAGCAAGGGCAGTATATAACGACTTATTAAATGCAGTAAACGATTTGGTTAAACTTGCGAATAATAAAAAGGGTTCGACAAATAGTGATAATGCAAAACTAACTTCACAAATTCGTGCGATTATAGAAAAGTGGAAATAACCGTATAAAAAACAAAAATTATTTGCTTGCAAGTATAATTGTAATAACTCATAATCTTATTGTATTCGACAAAAGTTAATATAAAAGTTTTAAACCTATAGACTATTATAAAATGTCGCTATAGGTTTTTTATTTTTAATCTTAAAAAGAAAATAAAAACTATTTATGTCTTAAATAATTAGTGG
>JAZNBU010000025.1:0-50585 GCA_045587245.1 Christensenellaceae bacterium | reverse complement strand
GATTTAAATTTTGATAATATTTTTTCATATGTTATCAGCTCTATATTTAGTAATATAAAGAGTTTAGTTCCTATTTTTATTTCTATTATTTTAATTGCATTATTTTGCAATCTAATGCAAAAAATAAAAGGAAATTTTGCAAATGAAGGTGTGGGTGAAGTTATTAATTTCGTATGTTTATTAAGCATAATTATTCTTCTAACAAGTCAAATAATATCACTTTGGCAAAACACAAAAAACATTATAGAAAACATAGCAAAATTGACTGAGATTATGTCTCCCATAATACTAACGTTAATGGTGGCGTCTGGCGGAAATGCTTCGGCAATGGTATATAAACCTACGGTTGCGTTTTTATCAAACGGAGTTGTTAGCATATTTTTATACGTGGTTATGCCACTTGTTGCTGTTATGATAGTTTTTTACGTTATTTCCAGCTTTTCAAGCCATACAAAATTAGATAAATTTATTGAAATTTCAACTAGCATTATAAAGTGGGTAATAGGTTTGATTATAACAATATTTACTGTGTTTTTATCCGTTCAAGGAATTACAAGCGCAACTTTTGACGGAATATCACTTAAAGCAACTAAATACGTTGTTTCAAATTCCGTGCCACTTGTAGGTGGGTTTTTAAGAGACGGCTTTGATTTGGTTATTGCAGGAAGCGTGCTTATTAAAAACGTTATTGGAATAACAGGAATTTTTGCTTTGTTTTACGTTATAATTTCGCCTATTTTACAGATTGTTGCTTTTTCTTTCTTGTTAAAATTTGTATCAGCAATAATTCAGCCAATATCTGATAATAAAATTACTTCTTTTTGTAATGGTATGTCAAAATCGATAACGTATTTATCGGCAGCATTAATTTCGGTCGGGTTTATGCTATTTATCACAATATTATTAATTACGTTTTCGGCGAATGCATTTATTTAATATGAAAGATTGGATTGTTAGCATTGTTGCAGTAATTTTAATAACGAGTATTATTTGTTTAATTTTGCCCCAAGGCAAGATGGGAAAATATATAAAAAATATATTTTCATTGCTAACTATGTTTGTGATAATTAAACCTGTGATATATCTTAAAGATTATGATTTTAATTATGAGCAAATTATTAATTCAAGCGAAATTGTTTTGCAAGACAGTTTTCTTGATTTTGTTAATAACAAGAAAGTTAAAGAATATGAAGAAAATTGTAATAAAATTATTAAAGAAAAGGGCATTGAAGGCGCAATTATAAATATTAATTATCAAATCGACAAAAATCAAAACTTAAAAATATTTAACGTTCAAATAAATCTAAAAAATTCAGTTATTATTTCAAATAAAGAGCATATATTTATTAAAGAAGAGATAATTGCTGGCATTGCTTCATATTTGAATATTAAACAAGACGTGGTGTTTATATATGAGTGAAACAAGCAAAAATACAAAGATACTATCATCATTATTAGATAGAATTAGGTCAAATAAGAAAATTCAATACCTTATTATCTCAATTTTTTTATTAATAATCGTTTGCATTTTTCTATTTGGCTTTACTAATAACAAAACAACTAATGCAAATGTAAGTATCGACCCAATTAGTGCTTACGTAAATAGTTTAGAAACAAAACTATCAAAAACGTTAAGCAGTGTGTCTGGAGCAGGAAATGTCAGCGTTGTTATATCAATTGAGTCTGGTATGGAAACCGTTCTAGCAATGCAAACGACGACTAAAGAAAATTCGAGTGGACAGGTGGAAACCCAGACTTCACCAATAATTATCAACGGAAAAACAGTTGTTATTAAAGAGTTATATCCAAAAGTAAAAGGCGTATTAATAGTCGCAGAAGGCGCAAGTAATATCGGCGTTATGACAAAACTACAACAAGCAACAATGTCACTTCTTGACATTAAAATAAATCAAATAGAAATTTTAACAATGAATTAAGGAGATTAAGTTATGAGCAAAAAAAGAAAAATCATAGTCCTGTCTTGTATGATAGCGCTTCTTGCAATCACTGCAGTATTTAATTTTGTTTTGACAACGGGCACAGTGGATATCGACCAATCAACGACGGTTAGTTCTGCAAATTATTTTGCACAGTATAGGTCGGAAAGAATTACAACTAGAAATGAAGAATTGTTGCAATTAGATGCTATTATTGCGAGTGCTGATAATAATAGTGAAGAAAAATCTGATGCATTAGCAATGAAAATCGAACTTACAGAACTTACTGAAAAGGAATTGTTGCTTGAAAGTTTAATTAAAGCGTATGGTTTTGAAGACGCAGTTGTTGTAATCGGTTTAGAGTCAAAAAACGTTAACGTTATAGCAAAATCACCATCTCTTAGCACTGATGATGCAATTTTGATTTACTCAATCGTACAAGAAGAGGCAAATGTTTCGCCGGAAAATGTAAAAATTATACCAATTTCATAAAAAACACTATGCAAATTTAATTTTTTGTGGTACAATAAATATAAAATATTTATTAGAGGAAATTTATGGCTCGTTTTAAGAAAGTACCACAGGTACGAGAAGGTAAAGTTGTTTATTATGATGGCATAATTGACGGTATTGTTCTTTTGGCAATTAATGAAATTGCTTTCATTGAACTTGACACCAAAGAAACTAGCAGTTTAGTTCGCAATAATGCTATTAAAGTTAAAAGAGAAAAAGATGGTATTCATATTGACGTGACTGTTAAAATACATTACACTCAAAACGTTTCGGATATGGCTTTTAAGATTCAAGAAGCTGTTCGTCACAACGTTGAAGCGATGACAGAGTATCACGTTGCAAACGTTAACGTGCATATTACAGGCGTTAATTTTGAAGATAAGAACGATGAGGTAAAGTCGCAACCATTAGAAAATACAGATAACAAATAGGAAGATTACATATGAGAACTTATGCTAGAGAATGTGTTTTTAAGTATATATTTGCACGGCTCTTCAATCCGAGTGATGAAGGGCTTTTTGCTGTTTTATGCAAAGATTTAAGCGAAGATGATAGGCTTTTTGCTGAAAATTTACTTAATGCAGTGGATAACGGTCAAGAAAAATATTTATCGGCAATTGAAAAACTTAGCGTCGGCTTTAATTTAGATAGGCTTTATCGTGCCGATAAATGTGCGCTTTTACTTGGCATGGCTGAACTTGATAATTTTAAGGACACGCCTATCGCAGTAGTAATAAACGAAGCTGTTAATATCTCCTCAAAATATTCAACCGAAAATAGCACTAATTTTGTTAATGGAATACTAGCTGAATTTGCAAAGGAGAAATAATATGGCTATAATTATTGACGGCAAACAAATCGCTCAAAACGTAAAAGAACAATTAAAAGAAAAGGTTAGTGTTTTTTTAACAACTTATAATCACCAAATCACTTTAGCAGTAATTTTAGTTGGTGAAAATCCAGCTTCTAAAGTTTACGTAAAAAATAAAATTACCGCAACTGAATACGTAGGCATGAAATCACTATCTTTTCATTTGCCAGAAGGCGCAACACAACAAGAGGTTGAGAGCTTAATTGAAAGTTTGTCAAGTGATAATGATGTTGATGGAATTTTAGTTCAACTTCCACTTCCAAAACACTTAGACGAAAATAAAATCTTGTCAAAAATACCAGCTGATAAAGACGTTGACGGGTTTTTAGCACAAAACGTTGGAAATCTATTATTGGGTCAGCCTGCAACCGTTGCCTGCACACCTTTTGGCGTTATTAAGATGTTAAAAAGTCAAAACATAGAACTTTGTGGCAAAAACGCCGTTGTTATAGGCAGAAGTAATATCGTAGGCAAGCCTATGGCGCTTTTATTATTACAAGAAAACTGTACTGTCACAGTTTGCCACAGCAAAACGCAAAACCTAAAAGAAATATGTAAAAATGCTGATATTTTAATCGCAGCAATAGGAAGACCAGAGTTTGTTAAAGGCGATATGGTCAAACCTGGTGCTGTAGTTATTGACGTTGGTATTAATAGAACGGAAAAGGGGCTTGTAGGGGACGTTGATTTTGAACAAGTAAAAGACGTTGCGTCTTTTATCTCGCCTGTGCCAGGTGGTGTTGGGCCTATGACGATTGCAATGCTTTTAGAAAACACATATTTATGCGCTTTAAGGAGATTTAATGCTTAGTTATAGTGAAAAATACGATAAATACTTAAGTTATTTTAACAAGCAACTAAGTATTGCATTAAAAACCATAGATAATATTCCTGCAAAATTATTTGAGCCTATAAACTATGCTATTATTGATGGTGGAAAAAGGGTAAGACCTGTTTTAATGCTGGCAACGGCAGAAATGCTTGGCCTTAATTTAGACGACGTCAAAGAGTTTGCCGTTGCTATTGAGTGTATTCACTCATATTCATTAGTTCACGATGACCTTCCGGCTATGGATAATGATGATTTTAGAAGGGGTAAACCTTCAACTCATAAGCAGTTTGGGGAAGCATATGGTATTTTAGCAGGTGACGGGCTATTAAATTTTGCGTTTGAATATGCTTTATCAAAAGATAATTTTGATAATTCTGACGTTAAAGCGCTTAAAATTTTAGCAGAATACGCCGGCGTAAGTGGTATGATTGCAGGACAAGTTCTTGACCTTGAAAATGAAAAAAATAAAACTATAAGTCAGGAAATTTTATACAGTATTTACGAAAATAAAACGGCAAAACTCTTAACTTGTCCACTTTTAATTTGTTCAATAAAAGCAAACGGAAAGTATTTTAATGAGTTAAAAGAGTTAGGTCAAAATATTGGATATATGTTCCAAATTTCAGATGATATTATGGATGCTGAAGGTTCAACTGAACATATTGGAAAAACGGCAAATAAAGACCAAGCCCAAGATAAACTAACGGCAATAAAAGTTTTTGGTTTAGAGGGGGCAAAAAAGCTTAGAGAATTTCATTATAATAAATGCTTGGATATCTTGAGTAAGCTTGAAAATGCTGATTTTTTATATGATTTTACACAAAAATTATATGAGAGAACTAAATAATGAGATTAGATAATTATTTGGTTGAAAATGGTTATTTTGACTCTAGAACTAAAGCCAAACAAGCAATAGAACGTGGCGAAATCTTTATTGACAAGACTCAAATAACTAAACCAGCCTTTGAAATTAATAACAATAATCATAGCATTGAATACATCTATAATAATAGCTACGTTTCGTTAGGCGGTTATAAATTGGAAAAGGGGCTAAAAGACCTTAACGTTTGCGTGAGTGGGCTGACTGTTGCTGATATTGGCGCTAGTACGGGTGGTTTTACCGATTGCTTGTTGCAAAATGGCGCAAAGAAAGTTTTTGCCGTTGACTTGAACGAGGACTTATTACACCAAAGTTTAAAAAATGACGTCCGTGTTAGTTTGATAGTTAAAAACGTGAAAAATTTAAAGCCTAGTGACTTTGACTGTAGTTTAGATTTTATCGTTTGTGATTTAAGTTTTATTTCTATCACACAGGTTATCCCTGTATTAAGCGAGCTTATTGATAAAAATAAAAAGATGATGATATTAATTAAGCCACAATTTGAAACTGGTGAACGCAAAAAATTCAAAAATGGCATAATTAGAGATGCAAAAATACAAAAACAAGCCTGTGATAACGTAATAACGGTTGCTAAAAATTATTCTTTTAATATTCTAGGCATAACTACAGCGCCTATTTCTCAAGATAAAAATACCGAGTTTTTGATTTTATTAGAAAAATATTGATTTGCATATATAATTTTTTACTTTTTTGCATATAACGTAAATTTTACCTAAAAATGGGGGAAATATGAAAGTTTTAGTTTATTATAACAAGGAAAAAGACGCAGGTGGCGTTTGCAAAACTAAGCTAATTGAGGGGCTTGAAAAACACGGAGTTGATTATTCAATTCTTGAAGACGATATGCTTTCAACCCCAATTACAGCAGATGCGTTGTTTGCTATTGGTGGCGATGGAACGATTTTATTTTTGGCTGAATTTGCTAATAAAAACTCTATTCCTATCATTGGAATCAACGCTGGAAACCTTGGTTTTTTATGTGAGTTTGAGAAAAGCGAAGTTGAAACTGCAATTCTCGGTTTGAAAAACGGCACTCTTATAAAAGACTATAGAACAATGCTTTCGGTGGCTTATAATAACGACGTTTTTTATGCACTAAACGAAGTTTACGTTCAACGTACATACGACAAATCTGTCGGTAATACAGTTGCTGAAATTCAAATTGAAATTGACAACTCTTTTGTTTCAAAATATAGTGGTGATGGAACAATCATTAGTTCACCAACAGGCTCAACTGCATATTCGTTTTCACTCGGCGCACCAATATCGTCGCCTTATGCCAACGTTTTTACTATGACACCTATAGCAGCCCACGCATTTAATCAAAGACCTATTGTGTATTCTGATGACTCCGTGTGTTGCATAAGGGTTTCAGGCAAGGCACAAGTTGGCGTATTTGTAGATGGAAGGCTAGTTGAAGACCTTAAGCAAAATGATTGTATTACAATTTCAAAGGTTGATAAAAAGCTACTCTTTTTACGCAAAAAAGAGTATAATTTCTTTAAAAAATTACGCTATAAATTAAATAGGTCTGCAGGAGTTTTAGAAAATGATTAATTCAAGACGTAGTGCAATCATACAGTTAATAACGTCTTTTGATATATCTACTCAAGAAGAATTAACTGAAAAACTAGCTGAAATGGGGTTTATTGTTTCACAAGCCACGATTTCTCGTGATATAAAAGAGTTAAACCTTATTAAGATTGAAAGCGAAAATAAAAAACAAAAATACACTATTATTGAAGATTTTGGTACAAAGCTTTCTCCTCAGCTTATTAGTTTATTTAAACAAATTACTGTTTCAATTGAAAACGCAAATAATCTAATTGTATTAAAAACTATTAGCGGAAATGCAAGCGCTGCAGGTATGGCGATTGATGCAATCAAATTTCCACAAATTATTGGCACGGTTGCAGGTGACGATACCTTACTTATAATAACAAAAACTTCTGCTGATGCAGAGATGGTTGTTAAAGGATTAGAACAATTATAATATGCTTCAAAAACTTATTATTAAAAACATAGCGCTTATCGATAGTGCTGAAATTTGCTTTACTAGCGGTCTAAACGTGTTGTCGGGTGAAACGGGTGCCGGAAAATCGGTTATACTTGAGTCGCTCAATTTCGTGCTAGGCGCAAAAGCAGATAAGTCTTTGATTAGAAGTGGGCAAAAAGAGTGTTCGGTTGTTGCCGAATTTGACGTTCAAAATAATGAAACTATCATTGACGTGTTTAACGAGCTTGAGATTGAACAAGATGACGTTTTGCTAATTTCAAGAAAATTTAATATTGACGGTAAAAGTTCTATTAAAATTAACGGCAATACGGCAACCGTTAGCATGCTTAGAAAATTCACGTCTTGTTTGGTTGACGTACACGGTCAAAGCGAGCATTTTAATTTACTTAAAACAACAAATCAACTTGCGCTTTTAGATAACTTTGGTGGACAAGAAATTTTTGATATTAAACAGGAATTATCTTGCGAATTTAGCAGATTAAAACAGATAAATAATAACTTGCAATCTTTTGGTGGTGACGAAAGTCAGCGACTCATTAGGCTTGATATTCTTAATTATCAAATTAACGAAATTACAAACGCAAATCTAGATGATGATGAAGAAGAAAAGCTTATTATTATTAAAGAAAAACTTAATAATCAAGAAAAAATTTTTAATGCGCTAAAAATGGTAAATCAAAGTATTAGCGACGAAGGTGGCGCTGAAGACGTTTTAAGTTGTGCGTCAAAAATGCTTTCCACAATTAATGATTATGACAAGCAGTATAGCGAGCTATACGATAGGTTAGAGGGCGTGTTTGCTGAGCTTAACGACATTTCTAACAGTGCAAGCAATTTACTGGATAGTTTTGATGTGTTGGAGTATAATCCTTATGAAATCGATAGTAGGTTGGATTTGATAAAAGCATTAAAGAATAAGTACGGCGCAAGCATACCTCAAATTAAGGAATATCTACAAAATTCAATACTAGAAAAAGAAAAATTAGAAAATTTTGCCGAGCAAATTACTGCTTTAGAAAATGAAAAAGCCGATGCTTGCGATAAAGTTTATGCGTTATATACTAAACTTAATAAAAAAAGACAACAGTTTGCAAAGGTTTTTGAAAATAATATTTTATCAGAACTTAAATCTTTGGGCATGAAAAATGCTCAATTCAAAATACAATTTGCAGATATTCCGTCTTTTAACGATTGCACGTTTACAAGCTCAAATGGGTTTGACTTGGTTGAATTTATGTTTTCAGCAAACTTGGGCGAGCCACTAAAGAACCTGGCTATGGTAATAAGCGGTGGCGAAATGAGTAGATTTATGCTATCAATAAAAGCTCAAACTGCTAAAATCAGTGACGTTTCAACGTTTATTTTTGACGAAATTGATACAGGAATAAGTGGAAATATTGCTAAAACAGTTGCTGAAAAATTTGCAAAAATCGCCTTAAACACTCAGATTATTGCAATATCGCATTTACCCCAAGTTTCAGCCATGGCTGACAACAACCTCTTAATAGAAAAGCATGAAGACGATAAAAAAACCACAACGTCTGTTAAGGTTCTTTCTGCCGAAGAAAAGGTTTATGAAATTATAAGGCTTGTTGGTGGCGATAAGGATAGTCAAACGGCTTTATTGCATGCAAAAGACGTTATTGAAGGTGCTAACACATATAAAAATTCATTGTTAAATTACTAATAAATTAACGCTCTTATTTAAGGGCGTGTTTCTTTTTTTAATTCAGATTAAATTTTGTATAATTTGCTATTGTTTACACACTATATATTTGGTGGAGTAAATATGAAAGGTAAATTTAAGTTTTTAAGTATAATTATTGCTATTTTATTATGTTTTTCTTTTAATAGTTATAAACACGTTTATGCGAACGAAGAAGTTTATTTAGGTGGAATGCCTGCAGGTTTTACAATAACCACTCGTGGCGCTGAAGTTATTGGAGTTTGCGACGTTGTTTGTGAAAATGGTTTAATTTCTCCATTAAAAGATATTGGCATAAAAGAAGGCGATATTATATATAAGATTAATAACGTTGAGATAAATAGTGCTTACGATATTAAAAATGCTCTTAATTCTGGTGAAAATGCTATAATCGAATATAGTCACGATGGTCAAATTATGATTAACCAAATTAAAGCTGTCAAGGATATAAATGGAAATTATAAATTAGGCGTTTATATTCGAGATAGTGTAAGCGGAATAGGTACAATTACCTATATAAAAGGTAATAAATTTGCATCACTTGGTCACCCAGTTATAAATGAAGATGGTTCAATATTAAAAATATGTGGTGGTAAATTATATAATTGTTCAATATCTGGCTATGTTAAAGGCGTAAGAGGACGTGCTGGCGAACTTAAAGGCGCATTTTTAAGAACCAATGCAATCGCATCTATTGATAAAAATTTAGATTGTGGCGTTTATGGAACAATTACAGATAATATTGACACTACAGGTCTAATAAAAGTAGAATTGGGTAGCGCAAAAATTGGTGATGCTCATATTTATTCGACAATAGATGGCAATTTGCCAAAAAAGTATGAAATTTCGATTGTTAAAGTTGATGATTGTGGCAATAAAAATTTTGTTATAAAAATTAACGATAAGGAGTTAATATCTAAAACGGGTGGTATCGTGCAAGGTATGAGTGGAAGCCCAATAATTCAAAACAATAAACTTGTTGGCGCAATAACTCACGTGTTTATTAACGACCCAACTCGTGGTTTTGGTATAAAAATAGATAATATGATAAATAATTGATTATTACTAATGATTTTAAGCATTATTATGTTTGACATAATGTATAAATTATAAAAAATTACAGAAAATATTTTTTGTAAAGGAGAAACTTTTATGAAGAAATTATATTCTGTAATTTTTATTTTGTTTGCATTTATAATATCTGTTGGATTTCTTAATGGATTTTATGGTATCAATGCATTTGCAGACAATGAAGAAATTTTATCTGCTAAAAGCAAGTCGGCATATTTAATGGATTACAAGACAAAGACTGTAATTTATGAAAAAAATTCACTAGAACATTTACCAATAGCAAGTATGTGTAAGGTTATGACGTTGCTTATATGCTTTGAAGAGATAGATAATGGCAATATTTCTTACGATGAAAAAATAACTGTAAGTGAAAATTCGGCATCAATGGGTGGTTCACAAGTGTTTTTAGAAAAAGATGGCGAGTATATCGTTGGCGAACTTATTAAAAGCATTGTTGTAGCTTCTGCTAACGACGCCTGTGTTGCAATGGCTGAAAGAATTTCAGGAAGTCAAACAAACTTTGTTGATAGAATGAACCAAAAAGCAACTGAATTAGGCATGGAAAATACGGTTTTTGTTAATTGTACGGGTTTGCCTCAAGCAGGGCAATATTCTTGTGCAAAAGACGTTTCAACAATGTTTGCTGAGCTTTTAAAACACGAAGATTATTA
Source organism: Christensenellaceae bacterium (assembly GCA_045587245.1). Taxonomy (GTDB): domain Bacteria; phylum Bacillota; class Clostridia; order Christensenellales; family Borkfalkiaceae; genus UBA1259. The sequence goes on along the minus strand of JAZNBU010000025.1, from coordinate 40,067 downwards.
TAAATTTTCAAAGATATGGACTGACGTTGTGATGCACCCAAACGATAGAAAGACTGAAATAAGCAACACGAATAAACTTATAAGATTTTATAAAGGGTGCGACAGTGGTAAAACTGGTTATACCAATGAAGCAGGACACTGTTTAACGGCTTCTGCAATGAGAAATGGAATGAGACTTGTTGGCGTTGTAATTTGCGCATCAAACAGTAAAGAAAGATTCCACGACGTATCTTCAATGTTTAATTATGGTTTTGATAATTTTTGTAATAAAATTATTATTGACAGTGAAAAACCGCTTAATTTAACTGTTAACGTTAATGGTGGTAAAAAAGACAGTATAAGTGTTATCCCTGAGTCATCAATGTATATATTTAGCAAGAAAAACGTTAAAAAGGGTGTGGAAATCGAGTTTGAACCAAACGCAAAAGTTTGCGCACCTGTTATTAAGGGACAAAAAGTTGGGGTGTTAAGAGCATATGAAAACGGCATAGAAATAGGCTCAGTAAACGTTCTTGCAAATGAAACTATTATGCAAAAAACATATTTTGACATCATCAAAGATATCGTGGTTAGTTGGAGTATATAAGTTTTATTTAACACACTAATAACTATAATTTAGATAATAACTATTGACATTTATACGCTAAATTTGATAGAATATAGAAAAAGTTTTAATAAATTTAGGTGTAATATGAACGAAAGAAAGACGCTAAAAATTAATGATTTAGGTCATTTAGAAATAGGTGGGGTTGATGCTCAAACCTTAAAAGAACAATATGGCACACCACTTTACGTTATGGACCAAACTTATATTGAAGATATGTGCAAAATTTATGCCGAAACTTTAAAAAATGAATATGGTGACGGTATGATAGCTTATGCTTCAAAAGCGTTTAGTTGTTTAGAGATTTATAGAATTATAAACAAAATGGGTATAGGTGCAGACTCTGTTTCGGCAGGTGAAATGTTTACTGCAAAAACAGCAGGTTTTCCTATGGAAAAGATTTGCTTACACGGTAATAATAAGTCTAGTTTTGAATTAGAGTATGCCGTTAAAAACAACGTTGGATATATTGTTTTAGATTCTTATTCAGAAGCTAGCGAACTTAATGAAATTTGCAAAAAATATAACAAAGTTCAAAAGGTTTTGATTAGAGTTAATCCAGGTATAGAAGCACACACACACCACTTTGTTCAAACGGCAAAAGTTGATTCAAAGTTCGGATATTCTATCGATAGTGGAGAGGCAGAAAGCGTAATCAGTTTTGTTAAACAGCAAGACTCTCTTGATTTAGTTGGTCTTCATTGCCACATTGGTTCACAAATTTTTGAACATAAGTCTTTCGTTTTAGCCGTTGAAAAAATCACAGATTTTTATAAAAAATTAAACGATTTATACGGTTATGTGTTTGACGTTATCAATTTAGGCGGTGGTTTTGGTGTTTGGTATGCTGATGGCGATGCTAAAAAATCTTGCGAAGAATACGCTGAATATATAAAGGTAATTTCTAAAGCATTAAACAAATGTGTTAAAGAAAAATCACTTAAAAAGCCTTATTTAATTTTAGAACCAGGTAGGTCTATTGTTGGTGAGGCAGGTATAACTTTATACACAGCTGGTAGAATTAAAGAAATTAAAAACATTAAAAATTATATCGCTATTGATGGTGGTATGTTTGATAATCCTAGATATGCACTTTATCAAGCAAAATATTCTGTTGTTAGCGCACTTAATATGAATGCACCAAAATCAATTAAATATTCTATCGCAGGAAAGTGCTGTGAAAGTGGGGATATTATTGCTGAGGACGTTATGTTGCCAGAAATCAAAGAAGGCGATTTAATTGCAGTTTTATCTACCGGCGCATATAACTATTCAATGTCTAGCAATTATAATAGAAACTTAATTCCACCCGTTGTTATGGTAAAAGATGGCAAGTCAAGATATATTGTTAAGCCACAAACTTTTGAAGATTTAATTAGAAATGACATTTAACTAAAAATGCTTACGCTTGTAAGCATTTTTTCTTGCAATTTTGTTGCATTTATTATATAATATAATAAAAATTACTAAGGAGGCCAGAATGGCAGAATTTGAATCAGTTGTTGATTATTCTACAAAACTTGATAATTTTGAAGGCCCCTTAGACCTTCTTTTGCACCTTATTAAAGAAGCAAAAATTGAAATTAAAGACGTATTTGTATCGCAAGTGACAGAGCAGTTTTTGCAATACATAGACAAATTGTCACAGTTAGACGTTGATAAAGCAAGCGAATATTTGACAATGGCGGCAACCTTGCTTGAAATTAAATCCAAATCAATCTTACCAAAAGAAGAAGATTTTGACATTGATATTGAAGATGCTGAAACTGCGTTGATTAGACAGATTGAAGAATACAACTTATTCAAAGAAGCAAGCGCAAAACTAAAAGAACAAGAAAACGTTTTGCGTTTCTATAAAGAACCTGATAAGTCTGTTGGCGAAGTTAAAATTGTTTATAATGATTTTAATTTAGAAGGCTTAATAAACGCTTTTTCTAAGCTTTTGATGCGTGTTGATGATAAAAAAAGACAAGAAAACGTTTTAAAAGAGATTCCAAAAGAAGTTTTTACTGTCAAAGATAAAGTAGAGCATATTAGAACTACGCTTTTAGACAGAAAAGAGATGAGCTTTTTTGAGCTTTTTACAAAATATTACACTAAAAACGAACTTATAACAACCTTTCAAGCAATGCTTGAGCTATTGAAATTGCAGTACGTGGCCGTTGAACAAACAGGAATTTTTGACGATATTACTATTAAATTAAGGGATGATAGAAATGAAGAACTTGGAGAAATTGACGAATATAATTGAATCTATTTTATTTGTTTCCGGCACTCAAGTTGCCATATCTGACATTGCAGAAAAGCTTGAAATATCTGATAAAGACGTTTTAGCTATTGCTCAAAATCTCAAACAAAAATACTCAAAAGACAGTGGTATTCAACTTTTAATTTTTAACAAAAAATTACAATTCTGCTCTAATCCAGACAATGCTGAATTCGTTTCTGCCGTTCTTAATCCTATTAAGGAAAAAGAACTATCTAAGAGTATGCTTGAAGTTGCCGCAATTATTGCATATAAACAGCCGGTCACTCGTATTGATTTGGAAGAGCTTAGGGGAAATAGTGAATATGCTGTTCAAAAATTACTTGAGCTTGGTGTTATCGAGCCTGTAGGCAGAAAAGATGCCGTTGGCAAACCTGTATTATTTGGAACAACGGATAAATTTTTAAAGCGCTTTCAAATAGAATCTCTTGACCAATTGCCAGATTATGAAGAGCTTATAAACAAAATTAGCTTGTTGCACACACCTAAAGACGATGATTATTTATATCGCAAAGACGAATACGTTGAACAGACTGCATCAACGCTTGATGAAAGTGAAAATACAAACTTGAAAGATACTCAACAAGATGATTTTGAGCTTCCTGATTTAGAAGATGAAGCGTTGCCAGATTTTTTGCAAGGTGAAGAAGTAGAAAAATTTTAAGTTTTTAAGCTAAATTTTTAATATAATTAAATTTAAGGTATAGATTTTTTATCTATACCTTTTTTTATTTTTTATCAATAAATAAATGTAGAATATTCTTTATAATATTGCAAATATTAAAATAGTGTTAGCAGTTGTTGTCATTGTATATGCAATTTTAATTTTTCCGTTATTTATAAACATAAATATTCAATATACTAAAGGCACAAAAATATTAGAATATAATATTAAACTATTTTCTTTTATCAGGGTATTGTTTGGCTATATTGAATTAATAGATGAGGGGATAATTATTCACATAAATAACAAAAAAGCTATATTGATTTTTTACAATAATTTGTTTTCAATGCGCAAAAAGTTTAAGCCGTTAAAAGACTATCATATTTTTAGGTTCAACACTAACATTTCAATCGGTATTTTGGACGATGAAGTTCAAAAATTAAAATTAGTATTTATGTATAATTATATATTTAACGTTGTCGGTCAATGCGCAAGCCAGATAAAACCATATTTATCACTAAAAAGTAAAATTTGTTTATATGAAAATAAAGACCTGCTAACTTTTACAGTTAAAACAACGTTTGTATTAAATATACTAATGATTTTAATCAGCATAATAAAAATTATTTTGGAGAAAATGATATATGCAATCAAAAACAGAACACAACCGAATTAATAACGTTATAGAAACAACGCTAAAAAATTTAAGCAACGTAATTGACGTTGATACAGTTATAGGCAAACCTATAACGTCCAAAGATGGCACTGTAATTATTCCTGTTTCAAAAATCACAGTAGGAGTATTGAGCGGTGGTGGAGAATACGGCAAGGTTAGTGTTTTTAAAAAAGGAGAAGATTTACCATATACAGCTGGTAACGGTGCAATCGTTTCTGTAAAACCTTGTGGTTTTTTAGTAAATGATGGGTCAGGGTATAAAATGATTAGCATTTCAGATTCTCCTTATGAAAAACTACTTGACAAAACAACGGATTTTATTGAAAAGTTAAATAAGAAAGATTGATTATGAAAAAGAGAATAACAATAATCGCAATATTAATAATCGTTATGTTTTCATTGATAATAAACGATATAATTATGCCACGCATAACGCACGCAAAAAACTCAAATACAGCTGAAATAGTTATGGAGTTAAATTCAAATAGAGTCGTGCATTCGTTAAACGGAAATGAAAAAAAATACATGGCAAGCACTACAAAAATTTTGACAGCTATTACAATTATAGAAAATTGTAATCTAGATGATATTGTTGAAGTGAAAAAGGAAACTACTGGTGTTGAAGGTTCTAGTATCTATTTAGAAGCTGGAGAAAAACTTAGCGTTAAAGACTTGCTATATGGTTTAATGTTGCGTTCTGGAAACGATTGCGCCGAAACACTTGCCGTTCATTGTAGTAAGAACATAAAAGATTTTGCAAATTTAATGAATAAAACAGCTTTAAAAATTGGAGCAACAAATAGTAATTTTATTAATCCTCACGGCCTGCATGACGATAATCATTATACAACAGCTTACGATTTGGCGCTTATTTCTTGTTATGCAATGAAAAATGAACAATTTAGAGAAATAGTGAATACTAAATCGATTGATATTCCTTTTTCAACAAGAAATTATAATAGACATTTAATCAATAAAAACAAAATGTTAACTGAATTTGAAGGTGCAACGGGCATTAAAACAGGATTTACTAAAAAAGCTGGAAGATGTTTAGTTAGTAGCGCCAAAAGAAACGGTATTGAATTTATTTGCGTAGTATTAAATTGCCCACCAATGTTTGAAAAGTCCAAGACGCTACTTTCTTCAGCTTTTAATAATTATAAAAATTATAAAATTATGGAAAGTGACAATATCGTAAAATTTATCGATATTGACGGTTTTAAATGTGGTGTTTGTATAAATAAAGACATCGTGCTTCCATTAACAGAATTTGAAAAAGATAACATAGAAATTAAGCTAGATATATTTAAAAATCTTAAAAAACCAATAAAAAAAGGTCAAGAAGTTGGATATGTTGAAATTTACTGTCAAAATAACTTGCTTTTTACTGAAAAAATCTATACTATATTAGATATAAAATGATTTAAGGACCATAATAAAATGAGAATAAATAAGTATTTAGCAAGTTGTGGCGTTGCTTCAAGGCGTGCGGCAGATAAATTAATACAAGATGGCGTAGTTAAAATTAATGGAAGAATTTGTAATGCAGGCGATGACGTTAACGTTGGCGAAGACAGCGTTTCAGTAAACGGTAAAATTGTTAACGTTGTAAAAAAGTTTGACTATTATATTATGAATAAACCAAAAGGCTACGTGTGCACTGTAAAAGATGATAAGGGCAGAAAAACTGTAATGGACCTTTTGCCACAAAGCGCTAAAAGGCTTTTTCCTGTTGGAAGATTAGACTATGATACTGAAGGGCTTTTAATTTTAACAAATGATGGCGATTTGACTTTTAAACTTACGCATCCAAAAAATGAAGTGCCAAAAACATATCTTGTAAAGACTGAAAAGCCTGTTAGTGACGAAGACCTTAATAAACTCCGCACAGGCGTATATATTGATGGCGTTAAAACAAAAAAATGTAACATCAGGCTTATAGAAACAAATAAAACGGGCTCTAAACTACATATAACCATCACTGAAGGCAGAAATAGACAGGTAAGAAAAATGTTTGAAGCCGTTAATAACTCTGTTGATTTTCTTAAAAGAATTAAAATCGGCGATTTAACGGTATCAGGACTTGACCGTGGTCAAGTTAGACAGTTATCTCTACGTGAAATCGATTATTTATTAAATCTATAATAATCTTATAATAATCTTTAAAATTAAAAAAGGCTTTCTTAAAAGCCTTTTTATATTTTTTATATTAAATTTTTAATTTTTTGGTAAAACCTTACATAATTTTGATTTTGCAAAACGATATTTAACAATCGAATAAATTATTATATCAACGTAAATTACGGCAGGAATTATTAAGAACATAAGCACGTCTTTTTTTGCTGAAAAATCTAGATTAAACAATAATGCTCCGGCAAAATTCATTAACAAAAGATTAAACACAATAATAAACGACGTTAATATTGAATCTGCAAAAATATCTTTTGAACTTAATCCTAAAGGTGATTTTTTATATATTATAAAGCTTATAATCGGCCATAGCATAAAAGCGCCAATTAAGCCAAAAATCAAGCCAGTGTTTAGTGATAATAGGTTATTTTCTATTGATGAAAAAATAAGCAATTCTGCGACTAAAATTAAGGACATTATCAAAGATACAAGTAAATTTAGCTTATTTTTGAGCAATCTTCCAACTACAGGCTTTGACACGTTCTTAGAAGAAATGCTAATCTTAAAACCCTCTGATTTAGCTTTTGCAACTAAATCAGAAAAATCAATATCAGTCAAGTCAGTTTTTGTTGAATTAGTTGATTTTTCGCTTATAGTTTGGTTAAAATTCTTAATTTCATTTTTAACATTGTCATCTTTTTCTATTGGTGATAGTTCAATAGCTTTTTCTTTATTTTTTTCGTTTTGAACGTTAGTTGACTGAATTAATTCGCTTAAAACGTTTCTAAAATTAACTTCTTGAACGTCTCTAATAGGCTCTTTAACAGTTTCAGAAGTTGCTAAATTATCGTTTTTATCTTCAATTTCTTTAGTTTCATTAATTTTAGAATTATTTAATTGCAAATCTGAAGCTTGTGTGCTTACTTTTTCTATTTCGACTTCTTTAATTATAGTGCGCTCAACCGGAACGTGAACAATTTTTTCAATATACTCAGTTTTAATAATAGGTTGTGGGGCACAGTCAATAAGTTTATCGATAATTTCACGAGAATAAGACCAACTAGAAAGATTATTTTCAGCAAATTCTTTACCGCTTTGTGTCAAAGTAAAAAATTTACGTCTACCATTTACAGCATCTTTTTGATATGAACTTACATATTTTAACGATTCAAGACGCTTTAATGCGCTATATAACGTTGCTTGATTGATTTTATAAGCGCTTTCACTCTTTTTCTCAATAGCATCGCTAATTTGCTCAGCAAACTTGTCACTATCTAATAGTGTGTGCAGAATTATCGTATCAATATGACCACGGATTAAATCACTGCTAATTTGTTGATTTTGCATATTTTTCTCCAAATTTTATTTATTTAATTATACTATGAATTGATAATTTAGTCAACAATTTTTATTTATTTAAAAAATTTTTATTATACGTGATAAAATCATTGCAAAAATTGTTAGTATTTTACTATGGTTTTACAATATTACAATTTTAATAAAATATAATAAAAATTAAATATAAAATTTAAAATTAATATTGAATAAAATAATTAGTAGAATTTTTGTAAAATTATTAAAAAAACAAAATATAAAAAACACTTGACATATTATTTATTTTTTTATATAATTATAACATAACTATTCGCAAAAGTCGTGTTTTGCGCATAAATACATGTGTGGATAACTATGTTTATAACTTAAAAAATACTAGTTCCCCACTAGTGATTTTTATTCGAGAGGCTAAAAATGAAAGAGAAAAGTTTTTATCAGCAAAGAGAAATTAATTGTATTGAAAGACTAAATAACATTATAGAAGAACTCCCTTATTTTGTTCAGGAGTTTTTTATTGGAGTGGAACTTAATACTTCTGCCCTTACTAGACTAAATTATGGATACGATTTGAGGGTCTTTTTCGATTTTCTAAGCAAGAAAATATTTAGAAATACAAGAATGGAAGATATTACCTTATCCGACTTATCAAAGCTCGATGCGTCAGAAATTGAATATTTTTTAAGTTATTTAAGCCACTACTCTATTAATGGCAAAAACGAGCGCTGTACTGAAACGGGAAAAGCAAGAAAATTATCAACTTTAAGGGCATTTTATAAATTCTTTTTCAACAGAAACAAATTACCAGCAAACACCCCTGCTAAAGTTTCAATGCCAAAAATACACGAAAAAGAGATTATTAGATTAGACTCTAACAATCAAGTTGACGAAATTGGAGATATGCTCTACACTGTTGAAACAGGCTCTGGTCTTTCTAAGCACCAGCTAGCATTTCATAATTCAACAAAGCTTAGAGATACGGCAATTATTACCCTATTTTTAGGCACAGGCATAAGAATTAGCGAGCTTGTGGGCTTAAATTGTGGTGATATTGACCTAAAAACAAGCAGTTTTGTTGTCACAAGAAAAGGTGGAAATCGTTCGGTATTATATTTTAATAACCAAGTTTCTTTAGCCATAAATGAATATTTAGAAACTAGAGATAGCGATAAAGACAAACTAAATGACCAACCTCTGTTTTTATCACTACAAAATAAGCGCATTTCAACAAGACAAGTTCAAGAGTTAGTTAAAAAATATGCAAAAATTGTTTCACCACTAAAAAAAATTACCCCACACAAGCTAAGAAGCACTTTTGGTACAAATTTATATAGGCAAACCGGCGATATTTACGTTGTTGCAGACTGTTTGGGACATAAAGACGTAAATACAACTAAAAAACATTACGCAGCGATAACTGAAGATATTAGAAAAAATGCAGGTCTAAACTTAAATTTAACAAAAAAATCCGAAGATTAATTCGGATTTTTATTTTTTTATCTAGTAATTTAATTTGGTTATTAAAATTAAAGTTCAATTCCCCTATGATTAATTATTGTGGAAAATATAATTTGCGTACGAGTTTTTCCGTAATATTGAATTTTATTTATGAATTTATCCATTTCTATAGTATTTTTAAATATTACTTTAGTAATAAGAGAATATTCACCCGTCACACGTTCACACTCAACAACGTTTGGCGATTCTATTAAAATTTTATATAGGTCTTCTTTTAAGTTTGGCGCAACTTCAATTTCAACAAAACATTTGATGACGTTTTCATAAACTGAATTATCAATTTCTACGAAATAGCCTTTTATAATACCTTTTTCTTTTAAGCTATCAAGCCTAGTTTTGACCGTTGGCGCTGAGAGATAAAGCTCTTTAGCTATTGAGCTAATTGATATACGAGCATCTTCTTGCAATAATTTTAATATCTTTATATCAATCTCATCTATAATTCCACTTTTCATAATTCCACCTCGTAAAAGTTTTAAATTAATTATATTTTATTTTATTTAATTTTGCAAGCATATAATTTATTAGTTTTAAAATATTTAACTATTTTTTTTGTAAATTTATAAAAAAAATTTTAATTTAATATAAATTGATAATAACTTTTATGGCGTGTGTTATAATTAAATCATAAAATTTAAGGCTAAATTTATGATAAAAACAAGAAAAGAAAGTGATTCAATAGGAACGTTAGATATTCCAGAAAAAGCGTATTATGGTGTTCAAAGCTTAAGGGGCGCAAATAACTTTAATATAAGTGGAATTTTAATGAACATAAATTTCATTTATAATATAGTCAAAATTAAAAAATCTGCAGCAATCACCAACAAAAATGCAAATAATTTAGATGAAAATATCGCACACTCAATTTGTATTGCGTGTGATGAAATTTTACAAGGCAAGTTTGACAAGGAATTTATCTCCGATGCTATTCAAGGCGGTGCTGGAACGACCGTTAATATGAACGTTAATGAAGTTATTGCCAATCGAGCTACTGAAATTCTAGGTGGAAAATTAGGTGAATACATATGTCACCCAAACGACCATGTTAATAAGTCTCAATCAACTAACGACGTTGTCCCTACCGCTGGTAAACTAACTGTTATAGAACTTTCTAATAAGTTGTTTTTAGAATTAGAATCTTTAATAAATAGCTTGGACCAAAAAGCCGTTGAGTTTAACGATATTGTAAAAATGGGCAGAACCCAGCTTGAAGATGCTGTTCCAATCCGTTTAGGTCAAGAATTTTCAGCATATTCATCAGCAATCAGAAGGTGCGAAAAACTATTAAAACAAGCTTTGCAAGAAATGTACACCGTAAATATTGGTGGCACTGCAATAGGCACTTCCATTAATACAAATAAAAACTATTTATCACAAATTACAGGCACTTTATCAAAAATAACAGGCTACAATTTGAACCAAGCTAACGACTTAATTGATAATACTCAAAATCTAGACGGATTTGTATACGTGTCAGGCACATTAAAGACTTTGGCAATAACACTTTCCAAAATGTGCAATGATTTAAGACTTATGGCCAGCGGGCCTAAAACAGGTATTTCTGAAATAACACTCCCTGCTATGCAAAACGGTTCGTCAATAATGCCAGGAAAGGTCAACCCTGTTATACCAGAAGTTGTTTCTCAAGTTGCTTTTGCAGTTATCGGCAACGATATGACTATATCGATGGCTGCTGAAGGAGGACAACTTGAACTTAACGCATTTGAACCAGTCATCTTCTATAAGCTTTTTGAATCTATTATTTGCTTAACAAATTCAATTAACACACTTACTGAAAATTGCATAAAAGGAATTGTTGCTAATAAAGAAAAGATTTCAGAGCTACTTAATAACAGTATCGGTATTGTTACAGCATTGTGCCCTTTCATTGGATATAAAAAGTCTGCTGAAATTGCAAAAGAAGCATTAAAAACTAATAAAAGTATTAAAGAAGTTGTTCTTAAACATAATTTATTAACTGAAGAACAATTAAATAATATCTTAGATCCTTCTCACATGACATAATATAAAAGGAACGTGCCCCCATTAATTTGGGGGCGCATTCCTTTTAAATACATACATAAATAATTATTATTAAACTACGCTAAAGTATAAAATTTACTTTATTATTTTAGTAATTTTAATAATTTTATAATTTTTATCCGGCTCAATACATTTTCCACAACTATCGCATATTTTGTTTGGGTCTAAATCGCATCTATCACACTCTCCACAATTATTACACTCTCTATCGTATAACTCACATTTTTTTTCTACCATAGCTAAATTTCTCCTAAATTTTACAAACATTTGTTTGACTTTTTATATTTTATATGTTATTATTTTAATATGAAAAAAATTGAAACAAAAATTAATGAAGTTTATAATTTCACATCTAATTACATCAGTGAATATGGTTATCCCCCATCAGTAAGGGAAATTTGCAGTAAACTAAACATTAAATCAACAGCAACGGCATATTATTATCTTGAAAAACTGATTGCACGTGGTTTGATTGAAAAATCACCTGCTAAAAACAGGGCTTTATCACTTTCAGAGCGGGCATCTAAATACAAAAGCGTGCCAATCGTTGGAACAATTAGTGCGGGGCTACCTATTTTTGCCACACAAAATTTAGAAGGATATTGCCCTATTCCTGATGACTTTAACACGGGTGGCATTGAATTTGCCCTAAAAGTAAAGGGCGACAGCATGATAAACGCTGGAATTTATGATAAAGATATTATTATCGTCAAACAACAAAGCGATGCAATTAATGGTCAAATAGTAGTTGCCCTTGTTGACGATAGCGCAACGGTTAAAAGGTTTTATAAAAAGGATGGCAAAATCGTTCTTCACCCCGAAAATGACGCAATGGAAGATATGATTTTTGATGACGTTATAATTTTAGGTATCGTTAAAGGGCTTATGCGCAAGTTTTAACTATAAATCGCCTAGCCGAATATTTAAAAGAGGAAGCAGTTTTAATGTTTTCTCTTTATTTTTTTTAATTTTTTACGTCTTATATATAAAATTTTAGTTTTTTTGCGTTAAATTTAAGTTTTTTATAACAATTTTAGCGTGTTCATACGTTAGTCCACCTTGCATATAGGCAATGTATGGTGGTTTTATAGGCGCATCTGCAGAAAGTTCAATTGATGAACCTTGAACAAAACACCCAGCCGCCATTATAACTTGGTCTTCATATCCCGGCATTTCCCAAGGCAAAGCATCAACAAAACTATCTATTGGAGAATTATGCTGTATTGTTTGAATAAAAGATACCAAGTCTTTTTCATTATTAAACTTAATTGCTCTAATAATGTCGTTTGGAATAGTAGTAGCGCTTGGCGAAGTTTCATACCCAAGCATGCTTAAAACTTCACCGAAGAGCAAAGAGCTTTTTATTGCTTGGAGAACAACGTGTGGTGCTAAAAATAGACCTTGAAAATAATATTGATAACCCATAAAATATGAACCGACTTCCCCACCAATCGATGGTGCAGTTAGTTTATTTTGGACTAAATTTACATACTTTTCCGAGCCAACAACATATCCACCGGTAGGCGCAATCCCACCACCAGGATTTTTAATCATTGACCCTGCCATTAGGTTTATTCCTACGTTTGTGCCTTCTAGTTTATCTAAGAATTCACCATAACAATTGTCAAGCATAAAACAACCGTCAAATCCAAGAGATTTTACAAATTCGACAGCATAGCTTATATCGTTTATAGAAAGGGCGTCACGCCAAGCATATCCCCTTGAGCGTTGCATATAAATCATTTTTGGACAGCCGTTTCTTTCAAAATAATCTTTTATTTTTTGTTTATTTATTTTTCCATCTTTTAGGTCAATACAACTAAATTCAATACCATAATCTTTTAGAGAACCGTTTCCCTCACCATAAATAACGTCATTTAATGTGTCATAAGGTGTGCCCGTTATGCAAAGTGCCTTATCATTTGGCATCAAAACGCCAAATAAACACAGTGACAAAGCGTGTGTTCCAGACACGATATTAGGTGAACAAATTGCTTTTTCTGCGCCAAAAATATCGGCAAACACTGCATTTAAAGCTTCTCTGCCCTCGTCGCCATACCCATAACCTGACGTGCCTGTAAAATGCCTTAATGCAAGTCTATTTTTTTGAAAGGCACTAAGCACTTTTTCTTGGTTAAAAAGCGCTATATCCTCAAAATATTCAAATTTATCTTTAAGATTATTTTCACATTGTTTAATTAATTTTTCGCTAATCATAATTTTTCCTTTAAGTCAATTAAAATCTCACTTGCCATTTGATCAGCTGGCTGAGGATTGAGCATTTTAACGTTTAATTTTTTAAAATAAGTTATTTGTCTTTTTGCATAGTGTCTTGTGTTAAGCTTAATATCTTCAATTGCTTTATCCAGTGAGCAATTATTTTCGAGATAATCAATAATTTCTTTATAGCCAATTGCCTGCATACATTGATTTTCTTTGCTTACGCCATTTTTAAGCAAAAAGCGAACTTCATCAACAAGACCATTTTGCACCATAATATCAACTCTTTTATTAATGCGAGAATATAAAACTTCTCTATCGAAATTAATCGAATACGCCAAATAATCAAATTTTGGCACTAATTGGTCGTTTATATCAGACTTTTTTGTTCCACTATGATAAATTTCTAATGCTCTAACAACTCTTTTTAAATCGTTTGGATGAAGCTTTTTTGCACTTTCAAGGTCAAATTCTTGCAAGATGCCGTAAACATAATCATTGCCTTTTTCTTTGGCTAAATTCATATATTTATCCCTAACTTCTAAATTTGCCTCACTATTTCCGTATGAAAAATCATATAAAATTGAGTTAATATAAAAGCCGGTTCCCCCACAAATTATTGGCGTCTTCCCTTTAGACAAAAGGTTCTCAATTATAGGAAGGGCTAAATTTCTATAATCGCTTACGCTAAAACTATCAAAAGGCGAAACAACGTTAATTAAATGATGTTTTATGCCTTGCATTTCTAAACTTGTGGGCTTTGCTGTTCCAATATTTAAGTCTTTATAAATATACATTGAATCTGCAGACACAATTTCAGTGTCAAGAATTTTTGCAAGCGAAAGCGCCAAATCGCTTTTTCCTGAAGCTGTTGGGCCACAAATTATTATGATTTTTTTATTTAAACTATCCTTTTGAACCATTTATCTATTTCCGTTCTTGTAATTTTTATAACAACGGGTCTACCGTGTGGACATTTAAGTCCGATATTCTCTTTTAATTTATCAAGCAAAACTTCTATTTCTGATTTAGACAGTTTGTCACCCGACTTTATTGCTGACTTACAAGCCTTTTTAGCAAGTTTTTCTACCAAAAGTTCGTTAACAGTAAATGTTTTTAACTCATTAATATCACTAAGGATATCATCAAAAAAGGTTTTTAAATTCATTTCCACTAAAAAAGTTGGAATTGCCGAAACCTTAAATGCATTTCTGCCAAATTCACTGATTTCTATGCCCATTAAGTTAAGAACGTCTAACTTAGATAACAAAAAGTCATACTCTAAACTGTTTGTATTTATTACGTATGGAAGTAAAAGTGCTTGCATATCAATTTTAGCATTTTTAACCGCTAAATTTAGTTTGTCAAACAAAATTCTTTCATGCGCAGCGTGTTGGTCGGCAAAATAAACGTCTTTACCATCATCAAAAATTAAATAGGTATTTAATGCCTGTCCAATGTACCTAATTTCAGTTAAATTAGTTAAACTATCTTGAATTATATTTTCATTATTTTGTTTCAGTTCTTGTTTTTGTCTTTCTAATTTTTCAAGATATTGCTTGTTTTCTGCAAAAATATCAACCTCATCACTCTTTCCGCTACTTAGATATTTACTTTTATCATCAAATTTTAATGATTTATTTTCATTTTTATATTCACTATCGCAAAGTAAAATCTCAAATGTGTTTTTACTTGTATTTTTGTTATTATGCGTGACATAATCATACGCCTTTTTATCAGTGTTTATTTGAGTATTTTCGTTTTTAATAGTATCGCTTACCGATACTATACTCAGCGCTTCACTACTACCATCTAAAACTTTAGAAACAACTGAATATATACTTCCATATACTATTTGATTGTTTACAAAACGAACGTCTAATTTATTTGGATGTACGTTTACGTCAACAATTTCAGTTGGAAGAGCTATGTTTAAAACGTAAAACGGATACTGCCTTTTCATTAAATATGATGAATATGCATTAGTAATTGCAGAAGCAATTGTTTGATTTACAACGTATCTGCCGTTTACAAAAGTCGTCTGATAGCCTCTATTACCTTTTGTATAGAAATGCTTACCTATATAACCATTAATTTTGATTCCGTTTTTCTCAGTATCAATATAGAAACAATTTTCAATTGAATCAACACCATAAACGCAAGCCATAGCGCTTTCTAAGCCGTCTCCAAATGATTGATAAGTCACTTTGCCGTTAACAACGTATTTAAAAGAAATTGTAGGATTTCCTAGGATAAACCTTGCAACCGTGGCAGCAATTTCATTTTCCTCAGACCTTTCAGAGCGCAAGAATTTTTCTCTAACAGGAGTATTATAAAATAAATTATTTACCGAAATAATTGTGCCGTCATTCATAGCGCAATCGGCAATTTCCTTAACATCTCCACCATCAGCACTTATTGATGCACCGATTTCTTGAAGTTTCGGCTTTGATAATATAGTAATTTTAGAAACCGAAGCAATACTTGCAAGAGCTTCCCCCCTAAAACCTAGCGACATAATGTTATCTAAATCTTTTAGAGAAGATATTTTGCTAGTTGCGTGGGGCATAAGCGCTTTTTTCAATTCGCTTTTTTCAATACCATATCCATTGTCGGTAATTTTAATGCAAGAAATACCACCGCTTTCAATATCTATTTCAATGCTCGTTGCTCCTGCATCGATTGAGTTTTCCACAAGCTCTTTAACAACTGAAAATGGACGCTCAACAACTTCGCCCGCAGCTATTCTATTATAAATTTTACTACTGAGTAAATTTATTTTCATACTAATTATCTTCCTTAACCTTTTCTTGCAAATCTATCAAAATATTACACGCTTGCATTGGCGACAAATTGTTAGTATCAAGGTCATGAATAATTCTTTCAACTTCAGAATAAGTCTTTTTCACGTCTTCATCAAACTCTTGCAATTTAACCGGCTCGCAGTTTAAGTTGGTTTTTTCTAGCTTTTTAAGAATTTGCTTAGACCTTTCTGTAATTTGCTTATTCACCCCTGCAAGCTGAGCGACCTCGATACCAAAGCTTCTATTTGAAGCGCCACGCATAATTTTACGCATAAACACAATACCACCTTGAAGCTCTTTAACTGTCACCTTATAATTTTTTACACCCTCTAAATGTCCCTCTAAGCTTGTAAGTTCATGATAATGCGTTGCAAACATTGTTCTTGCCTTAATATTATTCGTTATATACTCGACGACAGCCCAAGCAATGCTAAGTCCGTCAAAGGTGCTAGTTCCACGCCCAATTTCATCTAATATAAGCAAACTATTTGCCGTTGCATTATTTAATATATTTGCCATTTCAGACATTTCTACCATAAACGTGCTTTGGTCGGATATAAGATTATCACTAGCACCAATTCTGGTAAAAATTCTATCCGTAATAGGAATCTCAGCATTCTTAGCAGGCACAAAACTGCCTATTTGTGCAAGCAAGGTTATAAGCGCAACTTGGCGCATATAAGTGCTTTTTCCCGCCATATTTGGGCCTGTCAATATCATAGTCCTATTTTCGTCAAAATCAAGTAAACAATCGTTTGGAATAAACTTTTGTTTGGAAATGCTTTCAACTACAGGGTGCCTACCATCGACAATATTAAGCCTTTGCCCAGCATCTAGAATAATTGGTTTTGTATACCCATTTTCCTTAGCAACCGTCGCAAGCGAACAAATCACGTCAAGGTCTGCAATTGCATTAGCAGTTGATAAAAGTTTTTCAACTTGCCTTCTTAGGTGCAGTTTAATTTGATTAAAAATATTAGCTTCTATTTGCAGAGATTTTTCTTCACTTGATAAAATCGCCACTTCTAGTTCTTTTAATTCATCGGTTATAAATCTTTCCGCATTAGATAACGTCTGTTTTCTCTGATAATCATAAGGAACTTTATCCTTAAAAGAATTAGTGACCTCAATATAATACCCAAACACTCGATTATAGCCGATTTTAAGCGTCTTAATGCCTGTTCTTTCTCTCTCATTATTCTCAATTTGCGCAATCAATAACTTACTGTTTTTGCCCAAATTACGCACTTTATCTAACTCTTCATCAAAACCGATTTTAATATATCCACCGTCTTTCATGTTTGAAGGCGGCTCGTCAACTATAGCATTATTTATTAAATCGACAGTCTCTTTAAAATCCTCAATGCTTGAAAAAATGTCTTGGAGAAACTGCGAACTTAGCCCTAAAAGTTTGAATTTAATAGATGGCAAAACCTCTAAAGACGACTTTAGCGCTAGGCAGTCTCTCGGCATAACGTTTCCACTCGAAATTTTGCCAGTAAGCCTTTGAACGTCACGAATAGAAGAAAGTAAATTAACAAGCGACTGTCTTGTCACGTTATCAACGTATAGCCTTTCAAGAGCATCTAGCCTATAATTGATTTTTTCCTTATCAACAAGCGGAGAGAGTATTTGGCTTTGAAGCTTTCTCGCCCCCATACTTGTTTTAGTTTTATCTAAAAGCCACAAAAGTGAACCATACGTCTTGCCGTCTTTTAACGTCTTAACAAGCTCTAAATTTCTTATTGCATTTATATCTAGAATCATCAAAGCATCGTCGTTTTCACGCTTTATTTTATTAATATTAATAAGCGTTTGCTTTTGAGTTTGGTTTAAATATGAAATAAGCGCCCCACACGCACATATACACTCTGGCGATTCTTCAATTCCAAATGCATTAAAGTTTAATATGTTAAAATGTTTTTTTAGCGCATTTGTTGCATTATTAAAATTAAACTCACTTTGAGTAAAAGCATTAAATTTAGGTAAAACTCCGTGCTTAACAAGAGGCATATCGCCAAAGTTATCACAGCACTCGTCGTTGCAAATTATCTCAACGGGGCTAATTCTAACAAGCGTATCCAAAAGTTCAGACGCACTATTTTCTCCTTTAAAATTACGAACAACAAATTCGCCTGTGGTAATGTCAGCCCAAGCTAGCGCAATAGCGTCTTTCTTTAGATATATACATGCTAAAAAGTTATTGTTTTTTTCGTTGATAAGTTCATTGTTTGTAATCGTGCCTGCCGTTGCAATTTTAACAACCTCACGGCTTACAAGCTCCTTTCCGTTTGGAGCAGTAGTTTGCTCGCAAATTGCAACCTTTTCACCAAATGATAACAGTTTGGAAATATACAAATCGGCAGCATGAAAAGGCACGCCACACATAGGCGCTCTTTCTTTTAACCCACAATTTCTGCCTGTGAGCGTTAAATCAAGCAGTTTAGAGACCTTTATTGCGTCATCAAAAAACATCTCATAAAAATCGCCTAATCTATAAAAGACTATGCAATCTTTATACTCCTCTTTTACCGTTAAATAATGTTTCATCATTGGTGACATATCTTCCATAACAGACCACCTTTATCACTTTTATTTTTGAAGAATTAAGCTTTTTGTCCAACGAGCGAAATACCACCCGCTTTTTCAACTTTAACGTTTATAAAATTACCAATATCGCTTTCTTCGCCCTTAAAATAAATCATTCTTCCGTACGTATCTCTGCCGAGATACATATCTTTTTTATCATCATAGCCCTCGCAAAGCACTTCAACAGTTTTGCCTAAATATTGCTCAGACTGTTTTCTATTAAAAGTGTTTTGCAAATCAATTAAATGCATAATTCTTCTTTTTGACACACTTTCTTCAATTTGCCCTTCCATCTTAGCAGCAGGAGTGCCCTCTCTTTTAGAATAAACAAAAGTAAACGCACCTGCAAATCCAACCTTTTCCACAACGTCAACAGTGTCTAAAAAATCTTGGTCTGTTTCGGTTGGGAAGCCAACCATAATGTCGGTTGTAATTGCTATATCAGGAATATACTTTCTAAGAAGGCTCACCTTTTCAAAATAGCTTTCTCTGTCGTATTTTCTATTCATGAGCTTCAAGATTCTATTTGAACCTGCTTGGATTGGCAAATGAATACTCTTGCAAATTTTATCGCTTTCACTCAAGGCTATTATTAACTTTTCGGTCAAATCTTTAGGGTGATTGGTCATAAATCTAAGCCTAAACTTGCCGTCAATTTTAGAAACTTCGTTAATCAAATCAGCAAAATCAACGCCTTCTAAATCTTTACCATAAGAGTTTACGTTTTGCCCTAAAAGAGTAATTTCTTTATATCCTTCTTTAACTAACGCCTTACATTCATTGATAATATCTACAAGCTTTCTACTACGCTCCCTTCCCCTTACGTAAGGAACTATACAATACGTACAGAAATTATTGCAACCATAGGTAATATTAACCCAAGCATTAGGAAAACTTGTGCGCTTTTTAGGCGTTCCTTCAACAACCTGACCTTCTTTATCTAAAACCTCAATTAAAGTGCGTTTTTGTCTTAATTTATTCTCTAAAAGTCTCTTAAAATCTTCCAAATTATGCGTGCCGAAAATTATATCAATAAACGGAAATTTTTGGTGCAGTTTTTGAGCGTATCCAGCTTGTTGAGTCATGCACCCACCAACTGCTATAATTAAGTCTTTTTTTGCTCTTTTTAATTTCTTTAGAGCACCGATATTCCCATCTGCCGTATTTTCAGCATTTTCTCTAATACAACACGTGTTAAACACTATAATGTCAGCGTTTAACTCATTATCTGCAGGTTCACATCCTAATGAACAGAGTATGCCGGCGAGTTTTTCAGATTCATGAATATTCATCTGACAGCCGTATGTAGTTATTAAATATTTTTTATTTAGTTTATTCATATCTAATATAATAACTTATTATTTTATATTTGTCAATTTATAATTACAAATTTGAATAATATAAACCAACTTTTACATACTAAGTTGTATGAAAAAAGCACTAAAAATTTCTTTTATAGTTTTATCAAGCATTTTAATTCTTATTTTTTGTTTGTTTTTTTACTATTATCTCTCAACGTATAACGTAAAACTTGATAAAAGCAAACTAATAAACTTCGATAGGAGCATCGTTTTTTATGACAACAGTGGCAATAGCGTTTTAGAACAATCTAATGGAAATTCAATAGTCAATATTTCGGAAATTAATAATTACACTAAAAATGCATTTGTATCAATTGAAGACAAACGATTTTACAAGCATAAAGGCGTTGATTATAAAGGATTATTTAGAGCATTAGCATCAAACCTTAAGTCATTTTCTTTTAAACAAGGCGCATCAACTATAAGCCAACAATTAATTAAAAACACTCACCTTTCAAGCCAAAAAACCTTAAAAAGAAAGTTAATTGAAATAAAACTTGCAAAGCAGTTAGAAAAAGAATACTCAAAAGAAGAAATTTTAGAAAAATACTTAAATACAATTTATTTTGGTGAAAATTGTTATGGTATTAAAAGTGCTTCAAACCACTATTTTTCAAAAGAGCCAAACGAATTATCATTAAACGAGAGCGCAACCCTTGCTGCAATAATAAAAGCTCCAACATATTACTCACCTTTTCAAAATTATCAAAGATGCTTTGAAAGAAAAAAATTGGTGCTACAACAAATGTTATCACAAAATTATATTAGTATCAACGATTATAACAGCAACGTAAACGAACCAATTACCCTTACGCAAAAAAGTCAAACAACTAAAGGAGTTGATTACTTTAATCTAGCATCAAAAGAACTAGATAAAATATTAAAAAATTCACCATATTCAAGCACTCATCTAAACGTTTACACCTATGCCGATATCTATGCCCAGGATTCCGTTGAACAAAGCATTAATTCTAATAATTTGAGTGCGCATAAAACAGCAGTTATTATGGATAAAAACGCTTGTATAAGTGCGTATTATTCAAGCTATGGCAACACAAATAGGCAAATAGGTTCTATTATTAAACCACTTATTTGCTATGCTCCTGCAATTGAAAACAATATCGTTTGTTCGGCAACAAAAATTTCAGATACAAAAACAAATTTTGGGGGTTATTCTCCAAAAAATTATAACGACAAATATTTTGGAGACATCTCAATTAAAAAAGCCCTATCTTTAAGTTCAAACGTTTGTGCAGTCAAATTGCTAAATTACGTAGGCGTTAATAATGCTAAAAAATATCTAGATAAATTAAATATTAACACAACAAAAAACGACAATTCATTATGTTTAGCTCTTGGCGTGACGGAAAACGGAGTTAATTTAATAGATATAACTAGCGCATATTGCGTGTTTAACAATAATGGAAACTTCACTACTCCATCGTTTATTAAAAAAATAACCGATTCAAACGGCAAAGTAATTTATCAAAATAATAAGAAAACAACTAGAGTTTTTGGCGATGATACAATATCTATAATGAACGATATGTTATTAGATACTGTTGAAAATGGCACAGCAAAAAAACTTAAAACTTGCAAACAAAAACTTTACGCAAAAACAGGAACTGTTGGAAATAAAAAAGGAAACACCGATGCGTACACAATCTCATACAATAACAATTACGTTATGGGAGTGTGGTTTGGAAACAAAGGTAACGAGCTTTTGAATAACACTATTACGGGTGGAAATATTCCCGCAAGCATATCAAGTAAACTATGGGATAATTTGTATATAAAAGAGTCAGATGATAGCGAAATACCAAGAAGTGATAACGTTGAAGAAGTATATCTTGATAAATTAGAATATGATAATAACAACAAACTTGTTTTAGCAGACGACGAGTGCCCCTTAAGATATAAATTCAAGGCATTATTTAAAAAATCCATGCTCCCAAAAGAAAAATCATCAAGCTTTTCTTGCCCAAAAATAGAAAAACCGATTATATCAGTAAATAACAACGAAATATCTATTAAATTATGTCTGACACAATGCATAAATGCAAAGATATTCAGAGTAGAAAATAATCAAAAAATTGAAGTTTTTGATAGTGCCAAAAACAATAAAAACGTATTCACTGAAAAGCTTTTAAAGAAAAATCAAATATATAATTATATAGTCATCCCTTATTATAAAAACAACGAAAAAATATTTTTTGGAAAGGAAATAATACTAGAAAAAATAAAATCGCCAGTATTAGAAGCTGACGATTGGTGGAATATTTAATTTTAAATACTAATTGGATTAAAAGGTATATTTTTCAACCTTCTTAAACGCCTCGTCTATTAATCCTTCGATATCCAATTTACTCTCAGCCCTTTTCACCCTTTCTAGATTTGGCTTTATTGCTGGATATTTTGGTAAAAACACCGTGCAACAATCTTCATATGGCAAAATAGAAGTTTCATAAGTGTCAATTTTCTTTGCAATATCAATGATATCAAGTTTATCAAAAGCAATAAGCGGGCGAAGCATTGGCATTGTGACAACAGAGTTAGATGAAGTTATACTTTCAATAGTTTGGCTTGCAACCTGACCTAAACTTTCACCTGTAATTATCGCTTGGTCACCTTGTTGAATAGCTAAGCGCTCTGCAATTCGCATCATAAATCTACGCATAATGGTAATCATAAATTCTTCAGGACAATGCTCGTGAATTGCTTCTTGGATATGAGTAAATGAAACAACGAATAAATTTATACCTCCATTATACTCTCCAACTTTTTTTGTAAGTTCAATAACCTTTTCTTTTGCCGCCTCTCCTGTATATGGAAAGCTATGGAAATGCAAGCAATTTAGCTTCATACCACGCTTACACATCATATAACCAGCAACAGGACTGTCAATCCCACCAGAAATAAGCAATAAGCCTTTACCAGCAGAGCCAACAGGCATACCACTAAGGCAAAAAACAACGTCAGTATAAACAAATGTTTTTCCATCTTCTCTTATATCAACGTAAAGCGTAAAATCAGGGTTTTTAACGTCAACGCTAATGTTTTTGCCATACAATTCAAGTAATCTGCCACCTAGCATCATAGATGTTTGCATAGAGTTTGGGGTAAAAGTTTTATCTGCTCTATTAGTATTTACCTTAAAAGTACCAACCTTGTCCTTTAACAAATAAGAAGCAGCTTCAAAGATCTTTTCAAAGTCATTTTCAACAACTAAGGCATTGCTATAAGTGTGAATTCCTGCAATTTTATGTAGTTTTTGAGTAATTAATTCATAGTCCATTGGGTCATAGTCTTCAATTAAATATCGACTATGCATACACGTAAAAGTAAACTTAAACTCTTTTAAGGAATTTTTAATGTTTTCTTTTAACATTTTTTCAAAAAATCCACGATTTTTGCCTTTAAGATGTATTTCACAATACCTAATTATAATAGCATTTTTCATTATTTTAATATTCCCTTTAGTTTTTGAACTGTATTATTTATTATTTCGATAGCACTAAGACAGTCTTTTTCAGTGGTCTCAGTAGAAAAACTTATTCTAATAACCCCATCAAGAACTTCTTGATTATATCCACAACTCTCTATAACTCTACTAAATCTATTTTTAGATGAACATGCAGAGCCGTTTCCAACTATAACGTTTTGATTTTCCAATGCATGCATAACAACTTCACCACGAAGCCCCTTTGCTGAAATGGTTAATATATAAGGACTACATTTATCGTTAGAAATTAAGGTAAATAAATCTTTATTTAACCCGCTAACAAAAATTGACTTTAGTGCTGACACCTTATCGTAATTTTCTCTTAAATTTTTATATTTTTCTTGCCCTGCAAAGTCAAAAACTTTTATTCCAAACACGTTTTCAGTGCCACTTCTAAGCCCGCCTTCTTGCCCACCACCGAAAATTAATGGAGACAAGTTTAAACTTTTCCTTTTAATTAACGCCCCCACGCCTTTTAATGCATTTATTTTGTGTGCGCTTATAGAATACAAATCAATATCAGAACTTAGAACAAACGGTATTTTTCCATAGGCTTGAACCCCGTCAACGTGAAAAATTATCTTTTTATTTATTGATTTTAACGTTTTTGCAATCTTATTAACGTCATTAACGCCACCTGTTTCGTTATTCACGTGAACGAGTGACACAAAATCAACGTTATTTTTCTTTACATAGTCATATAGTTTATCTTCATTTACCGTGCCGTCTGAGTTAAGGTCAATAAATTCAACGTTTTGCCCACGATTTTTTAGTTCTAAAAAACTCTTATAGACTGCCGAATGTTCGCCTTTAGAAGTGACAAAATTCCCTCTTTTTACGGCGCAAAAAATAGCCATATTGTCACTTTCAGAACCACAAGAAGTAAATATCACTTCAAAGTTTATCGCACGCAAATTGCTAAGTATATTATCTTTAGCTACCTTAATTTCTCTAGCGCAATTCAGTCCACCTAAATATAAAGCAGATGGGTTATAAAACCTTTCACTATTAAAAATCTCAGCTTTAGCAAGCGCAGTTTTAGATGGCAAAGTTGTTGCCGCATTATCAAAATATAGCATTACTTACTTAAAAACCTCTCTTCAAGAACAGTTTTTTTAGAAAATTTTAATATATTTATAATAAACTGCTTAGTACATTCAAAAATGAGAAGGTGTTTTTGACCATTTACGTTTACTACAATATAATATAAATCCTTATCGTCTTTCGGCGTTGAATTATGCGTTAATATTTTTTTAACAATACCCGGCATAAGTTGATATTTTTCATACGTTGGGCTAGCGTAATATCCAATTTTTTCTATATTATAGGTATCAAATTTAATAACAAATCTTCTTTTAAAATTTTTAATAACTTTTGAAACCTTTATCGTGCCCGAAATAAACGTATAATCATATTCAACGTATAGAGTGTTTTTATATGCACCACAAACGATTGCAATAACCAATAAAATTACAAGTGGCGCAAAAGAAGCTATAATGCTAAAAACCACATTATTTTCTTCAGGCCCAAAAAAATATATCAAAATAATAGCATAAATTGTAAATAAAATATAACAAACTTTTGAAATTATTCTAAAAATGTTAAACCTTCTGCTCGCTTTTGCATCATCTATCAAAGTTGCAGTTTCTTCGTAAAAAACGTCTTGCATAATTCACCTTTTAAATATTGTATCACATACAATTAAAAAACACAATTATTTAAGTTTGATAATTGTCACTCCATTTTCGCCTTCGCCATACTTACCACGCCTAAACTCTAAAACGTTTTTGTTTGTTTTTAGATAAGCCCTGATAGATTTCAATAAAACGCCTTGCCCAACGCCGTGAATAACCTTAATTTCTTCAAAATTATGGATTATTGCTTGGTCAATAAAATATTCTACCTCTGTCAGTGCTTCAAGCTCGGTTTTGCCGATAACGTTAATCTCTGTAATTGGCAATGCATTAGCTGTTTTTCTATATATTTTTACGTCTTTTTCTGTTTTTTCACTATCTTTTTCGCTATTAAAAAGTTCACTTAGTTTAACTTTAGTTTTGATATTTCCTATCGAAACTTCGGCCTCATTTTTACTATCTTTAACGCCCAATAGCTTTGCATACGAACCTAACGATTTAACGTAAACTTTAGCCCCCACCTTTAGGTCAGACCTTTTTACTTGAATCAATTCAATAGGACTATCATCATAATCAGCACTTAAATATCTACTGTTTTTTAGCCTGTTTTTAAGCTCGTTTGCCCTAAATACTTCTTTACTCTCCAAATCAACGGCTTTTAATATGCTTTTAAGCTCTTCAATAATCTCCTCTGCATCAGCAAGCTTATCAGCAACAATTCTTTTAGTTTCGTGCTTTGCCGTTTGGGTTATCTTTTCCCTTTCTTTAATAATTCTTTCTTTTTCTTTTGTAATTTCTTCAAGCTGATTTTTCTTTTCAATTTCAAGCTGTTCTAATTTCAGTGCAAGTTCATCAGCTTTACGTCTGCTTTCTTCGGCTTTTTTAAGCACCAACTCAAACGACACCTTTTTGTCCGATAAAAGCGCAAGTGACTTGTCTATAATTTCCTTGTCAATACCTAACGTTTTTGCAATTTCAATAGCGTTTGAACTGCCTGGTATTCCAATATTGAGTTTATAAACAGGCTTTAACGTTTTTGCGTTAAATTCCATAGATGCATTTTCAAGCTTAGCGCTTTCAATAGCGAATTCTTTTAATCTTGAATAGTGCGTTGTTATGATTCCATAACAATTACTATCTAATAATTTTTCTATAATTGCAAGAGCGAGTGCGCTACCTTCTTCAGGGTCAGTTCCAGCGCCAATTTCGTCAATCAAAACCAAGCTGTTATTATCAACGTTATTGATAATATTGATTATGTTCATAATGTGTGATGAAAAGGTTGATAGATTTTGCTCTATACTTTGTTCATCACCTATATCACAATATATATTATTAAACACAGAAATATCGCTATCATCAGATGCAGGAATATAAAGCCCACTCATTGCCATAGCACAAAAAAGCCCCGTGAGCTTAAGCGTGACCGTTTTACCACCCGTATTTGGGCCAGTTATAAGCAAGAAATTAAAATCTTTTCCTAAATGAATAGAAACAGGCACAACCTTATCTTTATTGATAAGTGGATGTCTTCCATTTTTTATGTCAATAATTCCACTGCAATTTAGGTTTGGCTTTGAACATTTATTTTTATAAGCATAATAAGCTCGAGCAAAAGATGAGTCCAATTCAACCAAATTTTCTGCGTTATACCTAAGCGCATCACTCATCAGCGAAACTCTTTGCGAAAGTTCTGCAAGTATTCTAAAAATTTCTTCTTTTTCATCAAGAAGCGCTTTTTTTAAGTCGTTATTTAGCTCCATAACGTGTTCTGGCTCAACAAAAACAGTTGCACCGGATGAAGATTGGTCGTGAATAAAGCCTTTAACAAAACTTCTAAACTCACTTTTTACAGGAATTACGTATCTATCCTGACGCATTGTGACAACCGAATCTTGCAAGTACTTGTTCGAACTTCCACGCATATAAGAGTTAAGCTCAGCTCTTATTTTTGCATTTATATTAGCAATACTTTTTCTAATAGAATAAAGTTTTGGAGAGGCATTATCGCTTATTTGGTCTTCAGATATAATAATTCGAGAAATTTCATTTTCAAACTCAAGATTAGTATATAATATATCTGTAATTTGCTTTAATAACGATAAATTTTCATCTCTAACCGAATTTAATGCAGTTTGAATAATTCTTGCGCTTTTTAGGTTCGCCAAAACACGCAAAAGCTCAACGTTATTTAACACTCCACCAACGTCAACTCTTTTTAGTTCGTCAGTTATATCGTCAAAAAAATAAACACCACCCGTACTATAAGTAAAAAGATATTTATATGCTTCTTCGGTTTTTTTAATTAAAATTTGTGCATCATTAAGACATGTTAAAGGCTTAGATGCTAGAATTTGGTTTTTTGTTTGGCCTAAAACGGCAAAAGCACAAACTTCTGCCAAAATTTTATCATATTCAAGCGCCTTTAACGTCTTTTCGCTAATCATTATCTAAGCTCTGCTCCTAATTGATAACTTAATGATTTTAATATTTTCTTTATAACGTTATCCACTTCTTCAATATTAAGCGTTCTATCATCGGCAACAAAAACAAGGTTAAACGCCATACTCTTCTTACCTTCTCCGATTTGTGCGCCTTGATAAATATCAAAGAGTTTTATACTGTCTAAATACTTACCACCTGCTCTTTTAATAATATCTTCAATTTGTGCGTGTGATATGCTATTTTCAACAATAATAGCAATGTCTCTTTCAACCGTTGGGAATTTTGAGATTTGCTTTGCAACAATTTTACTATTAAATTGTTTTTCTAACTTAGAATAAGATATTTCACCAGCATAAACAGGCTTATCAGCATCAAGTTTATCTATAATTTGTGGATGAATTTGACCGATTGAACCTATAACTTCGCCATTTACAATAATGTCAGCACAGCGTGTTGGATGGAAACATTGTTTTTTGCTTAAAACATATTCAACCTTTTGACCATTACAAAATGCACCGATAATTCCATCAACAACACCTTTTAAGGTATAGAAATCTTCATTTTCACCAAACATTACAAGTGACAACGTTTCGTTTTCTACAGGAAGTTTGTCAAGTGGCAGGCTTGTTGGATTATAAACTTTTGCAAGTTCAAATAATCTGCCGTCAAAATTCTTTCTATTTAAGTTATTGCAAGCACTTCTAACAGCTGATGGTAAAAGTGAAGTTCTCATAACCGCTAAATCTTCGCCAAGTGGGTTCAAGAGTTTGATAAATTTATGTTCATCAGCGTTTTTATCTAAAGAAAACATATCATATTCTTTTTCAGAAACGAAAGAATAGTTTATCATTTCATTAAAGCCATAGCCAATTAGAAGGTTTTTAAGTTGTTCGTGTGATTTTTGCGCTTCGGTAAAGCCACCGTTTGTGATAGCTGACGTTTTAAGTAGCGTAGGCTTAATATTTTCATAGCCGTATTCTCTAATAATTTCTTCAGCAATATCAGGATAACTTTCCATATCTTCTCTATAAAGTGGAACTTTAACGGTTAAATTATTACCATCTAAAGTGACACTAAAACCAAGTCTTGTTAAAATATCAACAATTACATCTGTTGGAACATTTATCCCTAAAACACCATTTACTTTGTCGATAGTTGTAGCAATTTCTTTTTGGCTTATTTCGCCCTCATATAAATCATAGCTGTCGCAAGCAATTGTGCCACAACCGAGTGTATCAATAAGATTTAAGGCTCTTTTTAGACCTGTTTCAACTGCAAAATAGTCAACGCCTTTTTCATAACGAGATGAAGAATCACTTCTTTGACCTAATTGCTTAGAAGTTTTTCTAATATTATCCCTTCTGAATTTTGCGCACTCAAATACAATAGACTTAGTATTATCGTTAATACCACTATTTAGTCCACCCATAACACCAGCAAGTGCGACAGGCTTAGTTTTATCGCAAATTACAAGGTTATTTTCATTTAATGCAAATTCGTTTTCATCAAGCGTGGTTATTTTTTCATTTTCTTTTGCTCTACGAATTTCTATAGTATTGCCTTCTAACCTGCTTAAATCAAAAGCATGCATTGGTTGTCCAATCTCAAGTAGCACGTAGTTTGTAATATCAACTATATTGTTTATTGACCTAAGTCCCATAAGCGACAATCTTCTTTTAAGCCATCTTGGTGACTTTTCAATTTTTATATCGCTAACTAAATGCGCAGAATATCTTGGGCATAAATCATATGCCAAATTTTTAACGCTAACAGTTGATTTCGTGCTCAAATTCTTGTCATATTTAAAGTCAAGTGCAGGCATTTTAAGTGGTTTATTCAAGACTGCAGCAACCTCACGTGCAATACCCAAAATCGACTGACAATCAGGGCGATTTGCAGTGATGTTTATGTCAAACATAACGTCATCAATTTCAAGCAAATCCTTAACTTCAACGCCAAGTGAAAATTTTTCATCTAAAATTAAAATTCCATTAACAGATGCGCCTTCATACCAGTCGTCGTTTATGCCTAATTCTTCCCCACTACAGAACATACCGTAAGACGTAAGGCCACGGAGTTTGCCTGTTTTTATCTTTTCGCCGTTTGCAAGCGTTGAATTATCTAAAGCAACGGGAACAACCGCCCCAACAAAAAGATTTGTTGCCGCCGTTATAATTTGTAAATTACCGTGCTCGCCAGCATCGACTTGAACAACTGATAATTTATCAGCTTCTGGATGCTTTTCAATGCTTAAAACTTTGCAAGTGACTATTCTATTGATATTCTTTCCAATATAAGTCATTTCTTCGACTTCAAAGCCACAAGAAAATAATTTATCTTTTAACTCTTCTGCAGAGCAATCTATATCAACGTACTCTTTTAACCAAGAAAGTGGTGCTTTCATATTTTTATCTCCTATTAAACTGTTTTAAGAACTTAACGTTATTTTCAAACAACGTTCTTATGTCAGAAATGCCGTATTTTATCATTGTAATTCTTTCAATTCCAAGACCAAAAGCAAGCCCAGAATATTCGTTTGAATCAATTCCACTCATTTCCAAAACTTTTTTGTTTACAATTCCTGCGCCTAAAATTTCTATCCAGCCAGTTCCTTTACAAAGGCTACAGCCCTTGCCGTGACATTTGCAACAAGTAACGTCAACTTCAACGCTAGGTTCTGTAAATGGGAAGTATGATGGTCTAAAACGTGTTTTTGTTTGCTCATCAAACATAATTTTAACAAATTCGTCTAAAAGTCCTTGCAAATCGCATAGAGAAACGCCCTTGTCAACGACAAGACCTTCTATTTGATGGAACATTGGCGAGTGCGATGCGTCGTCATCTGCCCTATAAACCCTACCAGGACTCAAAATTTTGATAGGTGGCTTTTTGTTCTCCATTGTTCTAACCTGTCCTGGAGAAGTGTGTGGACGGAGCAAGATATTGTCAGTAATATAAAAAGTATCTTGCATATCCCTTGCAGGATGGTCTTTTGGGATATTTAATGCTTGGAAACAATAATAATCGGTATCGATTTCAGGTCCTTCAAAAACCTCAAAGCCCATACCACAAAAAGCATCAAAAATCTTATTTTTAACTATGTTTAAAGGGTGCAAACTGCCCATTAAAGGCGTTTTACCAGGCAAAGTGATATCAATTGCTTCGCTATCGAATTTTGCCATCATTTCTTTATTTTTAAGCTCGTCTTCTCTCTCAGCAAACATTTCAGTAATTTCAACTTTCAAGTCGTTTACCATTTTACCAAACGTAGCTCTTTCTTCTGCAGGAATATCTTTCATACCCCTAAGAAGCGCCGTCACTTCACCGTTTTTACCGAGATATCTTGCCTTTAAGTCGTTTAAGATTTTCGTTGACTCTGCCTCGGCAATTTCAATTTTAGCATTTTGCTTAATTTCGTTGTGTTTGTCTTGCATAATTCCTCCAAAAAATAAAATCGCCCCTAAAAAATAGGGCGATTTAAAACGCTGTACCACCTAAATTCGTTTATAAAATATATAAACCTTATTTAATTCGATAACGGGAATCAACCGATGCCACCTACTCTTATTTTCAGCGCACAACTCCAAAGTGAATCACTTGCAAACAAATAGAAATCTTACAGCCAACGAATTTCTTTCTCTTGCTTTGTTTTTTAGGCAAGCTTAGTCTTTATCATAGTTTTTTCTTATTATAATATTTTTTGGCTGTTATGTCAAGGATTTAATTAAATATTAATTAAATAGTCCGTCTTTTAAGTAAATTTCAGGCACTTTTCCAACTAAAACAGTTTCACTTATAAGTATTTGAGTTTTACACGTTGAAGACATGCTGTTTAACGGCATATGCAAATTAACCGTACATATAACGTCAATATAAATTGAGTGCAAGGTTTGATTTATTCCAACTGAAGTAAACTTTGACGAAAACTCACATATGACGCTGGGAGAGTTTGCAACCTTTAAATTAACTTTAGTGCCATAACCAGATATAAAATTTAGTCCGGTAAACGCCCCTAAAGCCACAACAAATCCTTTTGCTAGCTTCAATTTAAGTATTTCGCTTGTTGAATTTGCAACCTGCCTATTAATAGCGTTAATTTTTAGCGAATTAGTTGTCATAACCACTATATCTCCACTATTATTTTTTTGTATGGAAATTAAGTCGCTATAACTAATATTATCTTCTAATGAAGAAAGCACGCTAACATTTACCGATTCAGTGCTATAAACATAAGCCTGCTGACTGCAAATATTAAAAACTTGCTCGCATACAGCACGTTTATAATATATATAAAAACCAATGATTATAGCAAAAACCAAAATTAAAGAAAAAAGACGCTTGAAAGACTTTTTCTTGCGTTTTTTATACCATATATTATTTTCAGTGCACTCTATCATATTAATATGATATTAACTGACAATTTCATTTATACTATAATATCTAAATCTGTTTAATTCTTCTTAGATTTTGACTTAAAAATTAAGGCAAATATATATCCGAAAATTATTGCTGCAGTAATGCCCATACCAGCAGATGTTATTCCGCCTGTAATTGCTTTAAAAAGACTTATCTTTGCCCCTTTTATCGCCCCATCAGCAAGCAAATATCCAAACCCACAAATAGGAACAGTTGCTCCTGCCCCTGCAAAGTCAACTAAATATTGATACAGTCCAAAAGATTGCAATAATACGCCTGCAAGTAAAAAATACACAAGTATTCTTCCAGCAGTAATTTTTGTATAATTTATAAGCACTTGTGCAATAGTACATATCGTACCTCCAACGGCAAACACCTTTAAATACATCAATAACATTTCCATTTAATTACCCTCCACAACAACTGCGTGTGCTATGGCTGGAATACTGTCCCCTTGTTGTGTTGACACAGACGATAAAAGCGCACCCGTAGCCATAAGTAAGATTTTATTTAGTTTACCATTATACAATCTATTGTATAGATAAGAATTAAAAACCAAAGCACTACACCCAGCGCCACTTCCACCTTGATATTCCTGTTCGCATATATTATACACAAGCTCGCCACAATCAACGTGTTGTTTTTCAACGTCAAAACCTTTTTCCCACATTAAATCCTTAAAAATTCTTGAGCCTAAAGCTCCTAAATCGCCAGTAATTATAAGGTCATAATCGTTTGGTTCAAGCTCAAAATCCATAAAGTGTGTAAAAAGCGTATCACACGCAGCAGGCGCCATTGCAGCGCCCATATTGTTAGCGTCAGTTATGCCAAAATCGACAATTTTTCCAACCGTTGCACCAGTTATAATAGGTCCTTTACCCTGTTTTGATATAACGCTCGCACCAGCCCCAGTCACCGTCCATTGCGACTGTGGTGGACGAGTTGAACCGAGTTCAAGCGGATATCTATATTGCCTTTCTGCCGATGAAAAGTGACTACTTGAAGCGCAAATTACGTTATTCATATACCCACCGTCAATAAGCATTGAACCAATAATTAAACTTTCCGAAAACGTTGCGCAAGCGTTATAAATACCGAGATACCCCGTTGAAAAATTTCTAACGGCAAAGGTCGATGATATTATTTGATTAAGAAGGTCGCCTGCAATAATTGCATCTATTTCTTTTTCGGTTTTCTTTGCGTTTTTAATGCTTTTTTCCATAACCGAATAAAGCATTTTAGTTTCTGCTTTTTCAAACGTTTCTTCACCAAACATATCGTCATTAAGTTTTATTTCTATAAATTCGTTTATACTGCCATTACTCTCTTTAGGTCCAGCGATTGAAGAGACTCCAATTATCGTTGGTTTATTAAAAAATTGCATACTTCTTTTCATAAAAAAATCCTATCATTACTAATATTAGCAATAACAGGATTTTAATTCAAAATTAATTACTTTATGTATTACAAGTCGCCCGAAATATCTTTAAAGCCTTGTCCTCTAACCTCAAAAGAGTCGTTTATAATCATAAATGCATGTTTGTCGATATTTTTAACAATTTCTTTAACTTGCATAAGTTGTCTATTTTTAACACAGGAAAGCAAAAGCTTATGTTCTTGATGAGTATACATACCAACGCTATCAAGCATTGTCACACCACGAGGGCTGTTTGCAATAAGATTTTTAGCTATTTCTTCACTTTTATCACTTATAATAATACACAATTTTGCCTTTTCCAATCCCATAAGTATAATTTCAGAAACTTTTGTGCTAACGAAAACAACTATTAATGCATAAAGCATATTATCAGGGCTTTTTGTGACAATAGCACCAAAAATAACAATAATTGCATCTAAAATACCAACAAATATAGGAATATTTGACATTTTAGTCCACTTTGCAACAATTCTGCCAAAAAGCTCGGTGCCACCACTAGAAAATTTATATCTAACAAAAAGACCAATGCCTACACCTTGACAAACGCCACCATAAAGTGAAGCGAGAATTTTATCTTGTGTCATAATAGGCATAAAAATATTAAATAAGTCGGTTGCAAGGCCTAACGTAGTTACAGTTAGTAAGCACTTAATAATAAACGGAAATCCAAAATATTTAAGCCCTAATATCAAAATTGGCACGTTTATAACAATAGAAATTGTACCGATAGGAATTTTATTGTTTAGTATATTAATCAAAACAGACAAACCCGTAACGCCACCCGCAACAATTTGATTAGGTGCTAAAAACAAAACGGTGCTAAATGCATAAAATACACAGCCTAGCACCATAAAAATATAACCTAACAAACTTTTAGACGTGAATTTTTTATCAACTAATTTATTCATAAATTATTCCTCACGTCCTAATTATATTATTGTCTTTTATTAATGTCAACCGATAATATTAAATTAAAAAATTCTAAACCCAATAAAATATAAAATTCCCACCAAAACACTACTTGCAATGCCAAAAACAATAATCGGCCCTGCAACAATAAACATTTTAGCAGCCGTGCCGTAAATATACCCTTCTGTTTTAAATTCCATTGCGGGTGATACAACCGAGTTTGCAAAACCCGTTATAGGCACGATAGAACCTCCACCAGCGTATTTCCCTATCCTATCGTAAACGCCAAGACCTGTTAAAAATGCACCTAAAAATATCATTATCATAGACACGTAGCTAGACAGTTCATCGCCAGAGAGATTTAATCCAAATTGCAACAAATATCTAAACGACTGACCTATACAGCAAATTACACCACCCACCCAAAAAGCGTGCATAAGCGAGCGTTTTTGGTTGGTTTTTGGAGAAACACCTTTTACGTATTGAATATAGTTATTATTTTTATAATCGTTATAGTTTTTCATTTTTTACTTCCATTTTAATAAATTTGCCAAAACAAGTTTCTTTTTCATCAATGTTTTTTAGTGGCAAATATACATTTTCTTTTCTCATACACATACTATGTGCAACTATTATTATTCCATACAAACTATAACTTTAATTATTGTCTAAAATTTTTTACGTATTTTTTCTATGACCTTGCTTTCAAGTCTTGAAACCTGTACTTGCGAAACCCCCAAACTTTCGGCAATTTCGCTTTGTGTTTTATCTCTAAAATATCTTAAGACTACAAGTTTTCTTTCCCTTTCGTTTAAGCTTTCAATGATGTTTGATAAATGAATTCTATCAATTGTACTATCCTCATTATCAAGACAGGCTATCTTATCAATAAGCTCTAGTCCATCTTCATCATCTTCAAACTTATCAAAGATTGAAAGTGGCATTTTTGCACTATCCATTGCGATTACAGCCTCTTCTTGCGTAATATTAAAGTTTGATGCAATACATTCAATAGAAGGTGCTAAATTGTTTTTAGTCTGATATTCGTCTATAAAATGATTGATTTTGTTTGCCAATATTTTAATTGTCCTTGAAACTTTAATTGCACCGTTATCTCTAATATATCGTTTAATTTCACCTATTATCATTGGCACGGTATAAGTTGAAAATTTAACACCAAAACTATCGTCAAAGTTATTTATTGCCTTTAAAAAGCCAATACAGGCAATCTGATAAAGGTCGTCGTATTCAATGCCTTTATTATAAAATCGCCTTATAACGCTTCTTAAGAGCGCAGAATTATTATTAAGCAGTATTTGTTTAGAATTTTCATCTCCATTTTTAGCTTTTCTTATGTAATCAAGTGTTTGTTCTTGATTTAACATTATACCCCTTACGCATCTTTCTTTAATATTTTAGTCATATAAACTTTTGTTCCATACCCAAGACTTGATTGCACCTCAACCTTGTCCATAAAGCTTTGCATTATAGTAAAGCCCATTCCAGAACGCTCTTCTTCGGCGTTGGTTGTGTAAAACGGCTCTAGTGCTTTTTCTATGTTTTCAATGCCCCTACCACTATCAAAAATGTTTATATGTAAAATATTATCAACAATTTCAGCCTCCATAGTAATATCGCCCACGCCGTGATTATAAGCGTGTACGATTGCGTTTGTGACCGCTTCACTTACTGCAGTTTTTATTTCGGAAAGCTGAGCAAGGGTTGGATTTAATGAAAGCGCAAAACATGCAATAACGTTTCTTGCAAAACTTTCATTTTCTGATATTGAAGAAAATACTAATTTCATTTTATTGTTCATCTTATAATCTCCTTAAAATTTAGGCATAATGTTATATAGCCCAGCAAGTTCAATAACCTTTTCAGTTGCAACCGATGCACCAGATATGTAGGACGGGATATTAAACTGCTTTAATTTTTTATATCTTCCTATCAAAAGCCCCACACCCGTGCTATCCATAAAAGACAAACCTGAAAGGTCAAATATAACTTTTTTCGTATTTAAATTGTCCAGCAAAAGTTTGTCCATTATATTTTTAGCATTTGATGCCGAGCACTCGTCTAGTTCTCCATAAACGTAAATTGTTAAAGATAGATTACTATTTTTATATTTGATTTCCATACGCATCTCCTTTTTCTACCCATAACAACATAACATATATCCTTAGTAAAATCTTGTCAATATTAATAAATTATTGTATTGTTTTGGCAAAATACTAAAAATAAAATAAATATTAAAAATCTAAAAAAAATTTTCTAAAAAGTAGTGAAAAACTGTTGACTTTTTTTTCAAATTATTATAGTATATTATAGCGTCGTAAGTGTACGGGGTGTAGCGCAGTTGGTAGCGCACGTGGTTTGGGACCATGGGGTCGGGAGTTCGAGTCTCTTCACCCCGACCAAAAAGCAAATTAGTTTGCTTTATCACTTTGACGTTTTTAGGGCCTTTAGCTCAGTAGGTTAGAGCGGTCGGCTCATAACCGATTGGTCCGCGGTTCGAGTCCGTGAAGGCCCACCATTAAATTATATATATTTGGCCCGGTAGTACAGATGGTTAGTACGCCAGCCTGTCACGCTGGAGGTCGAGGGTTCGAGCCCCTTCCGGGTCGCCAAATGAAAATGCTTGTAGTTTTTGCAAGCATTTTCATAAAAAAATAACTTGTATGCCTCGGTAGCTCAGTCGGTAGAGCAAGGGACTGAAAATCCCTGTGTCGGTGGTTCGATTCCGCCCCGAGGCACCAAGTTTCAACGCTGGTGTAGCTCAACTGGCAGAGCAGCTGATTTGTAATCAGCAGGTTGCGGGTTCGATTCCAGTCACCAGCTCCATATTTTTTGGGAAGGTTCCCGAGTGGCCAAAGGGAACAGACTGTAAATCTGTCGTCAGCGACTTCGGTGGTTCGAATCCACCCCTTCCCACCAAAGTGAGAGATACGAATTATATGTATCTCTCCTTTCTTTTTATCTAAAAACTTTTTGTGGATTCGAATTAGGAGAAAAATTGCTTGCAATTTTCCCGCAGGGTAAACAGTAGTCACCTACTGTTTATCGGTTTGATTAAATTCCATATAGTTTTTCGTTCCTATAATATTTATTAGATTTTTATCTATTGTATCAAAAAACTCGGCTTCAAAATAAGTCGAGTTTTTATATGATTTAATTTGATTTTATAATGTTAAAAACAAGCCTGAAACAAGGATAACAAATATACAAATAGGTGCAACAAATCTTATTATTACGTTAAAATATGTATTTAAGGCTTTATTTTTATCTATGCCTATTTCTTTAGGAAGAATATTTTTGTTAATGCACCACCCTGCAAATACACAAGTGATAATTGCAATTATTGGAATTAAAACGTTGTTTGCCACAAAGTCGAACATATCTAAAATGCCCTTATCAGAAATCTTAACACCACTTAATGAGCCAAAACCAAGTGAAGATAATGCCCCAAGAACTAATATCACACCAAAGACAATTGAGCAAGCAGTTTTTCGTTTTACTTTTCCATTTTCAGTTAATACTGCAACGATTGCTTCGACAAGAGAAACAGAACTTGTGACAGCAGCAAAAAGCACCAAAACGAAGAATATTATTGCAATAATTCTGCCCGCAGGAAGAGCGTTAAATACGTTTGTAAGTTGAACAAACATAAGTGCTGGGCCATCTTCTTTTAACACGCTTTCGCCTGCTCCAAAGGCAAAAACTGCAGGAATTATTATAGTTGATGCAACAAACGCAAAAAGACTGTCAAATATTGCAATTTGCGTTGCAGAAGACTTAATACTAACCTCTTTTTTCATATACGAACCATATGTTATCATTATGCTCATACCTATAGACATTGAATAAAAGAGTTGCCCTAATGCAGCAAGCACGGTTTTAAATGTCAAGTCTTCAATTTTAGGTATAAATACGTATTCTAAACCTTTGCTGGAATTGTCTTGAAACAAAACGTATATCATTAAAAGAACAGCCAAAATTGCAAGCGCAGGCATAAGAATTTTGCTCATTTTCTCAATTCCGTCTTTTACACCAAAGCTTACGATTAGTATAGTGATAAACGCAAATATTAAAAAGAAAATCAATGGTGCTATATCGCTTGAAACAAAATTCTTAAAAAAGGTTGAAGTCATTTCAGTTGAACTTGCGCCAACCAAACCTTCAGTTCCAACGATAAATGACCAAGCGTATTTAACAACCCAGCCACCAATAACGCAATAATATGGCACGATTAACAGCGGTGCAATAATAGATAAATATCCAAACCACTTAAATTTTTTATTTAATGCCGGAAAGGCACCAACAACACTTTTGCCAGTATGTCTTCCTATTCCAATTTCAAGCATTAAAAGTACGATTCCAAAAAACACGGCAAGGAGCACGTAACAAAGAATAAATGCACCACCACCATACTGCGCAACTAAGTATGGAAAGCGCCACAAATTACCAAGACCAACAGCAGAGCCGGCTGCCGCAAGAACAAAGCCGAGTTTTCCACTAAAACCAACCTTTTTTTGTTGAACTTCACATAGTCCGTCGTTAAAATTACTCTTATTTTCCATAAATAATCAACTAAATAGATAAAATTGCATCAACAACGTTATCTAAATATTCACCCTTAAATTCTTCTATATTTCCATTATCGGCAAGCGTTGCAAATTCTGGATTAATTGGAAGTTTTGCAACGTTTTTAATACTATATTCACTTGCCGTTTTGTCAATTTTACTTTTGCCAAAAATCTCAAGTCTTTTCTTACAATCTGGGCATTCAAAGTACGACATATTTTCAACTAACGCAATAACAGGAATATTCATCATATTTGCCATTTTAACTGCCTTAGAAACTATCATAGAAACCAATTCTTGTGGAGATGCAACAACTACTATGCCATCAACCGGAAGAGATTGAAAAACAGTAAGTGGCACGTCGCCCGTTCCCGGAGGCATGTCCACAAACATATAGTCAACTTCGTTCCAAACAACGTCAGTCCAAAATTGCTTAACAGCGCCAGCAATTACAGGCCCACGCCAAACAACTGGGTCATTTTCATTTTCTAAAAGTAGGTTTATAGACATAACTTCAATACCTGTTTTTGTAATTACAGGAAGTAAAAACTTATCGTCCATAGCTTCTGCTCTTTTGTTTAGGCCAAAAAGTTTAGGAATTGATGGACCAGTTATATCAGCATCAAGTATTGCCGTTTTTAAGCCCTTTCTTTTAGTTAAAACTGCTAGTAGCGACGTTATAAGCGATTTACCAACGCCACCTTTTCCACTAACAATACCAATTACTTTTTTAATATTACTAAGTTCATTTTGTTTTTCACGAAAATCTTTTCTCTCTGAGCAGTCCTTATTGCAAGACGAACAGTTATGTGAACACTCACTCATATTTAATACCACCTTTATTTTACTGTAAACATTATATATAATATAAAATATAACTCATACAATTATATCAAACATTTATATTTTGTGCAATTTTTTTATATCTATAT
>JAZNBU010000024.1:0-6229 GCA_045587245.1 Christensenellaceae bacterium | reverse complement strand
AAAACGTCCCCTTCACGAAGATAGTCTATAATGTCATAAAAATGTTTATGTTCTATATTGTCGTTGTTTCGATTATACACTAAAAGCCTAGACGTGTCCCTTGGATAAACAGGAGTTTGCGCTATTAAGTTTTCTGGGAGTATATAATCAAAATCACTTGTTTTCATCACTTTGTTCATAAAGAGCAAACTGCTCTATCCTACTTTTTGGCATTTCCATACCTATAT
This sequence comes from Christensenellaceae bacterium, assembly GCA_045587245.1. Lineage (GTDB taxonomy): Bacteria > Bacillota > Clostridia > Christensenellales > Borkfalkiaceae > UBA1259. The sequence goes on along the minus strand of JAZNBU010000024.1, from coordinate 6,002 downwards.
GTTCATAGCCACGTTTAAGTAATACCCTACCCCTAGGCGTACGTGCAATAAAACCTAGTTGCAACAAGTATGGCTCGTAAACGTCTTCAATGGTATTTGAGTCTTCGTTTATGGTTGCAGCTAGCGTTTCAAGACCACAAGGCCCACCATTAAACTTTGTCGCCATAGATTTTAAGAGCTTAACGTCGATAGCATCTAGTCCAAGCTCGTCAATTTCAAGCATTTTTAATGTGTTTTGCGCATCGGATAGCATAAGCGTGTCGTGACCTTTAACGACTGAATAATCTCTAACCCTGCGAAGTAGTCTGTTTGCAATTCTTGGCGTGCCACGGCTTCTTTTTGCAATTTCTTCTGCTGCAGAATGCTCTATAGAAAGACCTAGCATACCACTTGCACGCTCTACAATTTCAGTTAGTTCTGCGTTTGAATAGCACTCTAGCCTGCAAATAACACCAAATCTGTCTCTAAGTGGTGCAGAAAGCATGCCTGCTTTTGTGGTTGCACCGATAAGCGTAAACTTAGGGAGTGGCAGTTGCACGTTCTTTGCAGAAGGGCCTTTACCTATTATGAAGTCTAAGGTAAAATCTTCCATAGCAGGATATAAAATTTCTTCAACGTTGTGGTTTAGTCTATGAATTTCATCGATAAACAAAACGTCCCTTTCGTTTAGGTTTGTTAGTATTGCAGCAAGGTCGCCAGCACGTTCGATAGCAGGTCCACTCGTAATTTTAATTTGAGTGCCAAGTTCGGTTGCTATTATATGCGCAAGCGTTGTCTTTCCTAAACCTGCAGGCCCGTAAAGCAAAACGTGGTCTAGCGCATCTTCTCTTAATTTTGACGCAGCGATAGAAACGGCTAGATTATCCTTAACCTTGTCTTGACCGACGTAGCCCTCCATAGACTTTGGGCGAAGAACGTTTTCTATTTCGCTTTCCATTTGATTTGTCGTGCTTTGAATTAATCTTTCTTCTTCCATAACTTTCCTACTTTATATGCCTTATGCTATACGCAATGATTTGTTCTATAGTCTTTGAGCCGTTTGTCTTTGCCTCTTTAACAGCCTTTGCACACTCAGTTTTAGTAAAGCCTAAACTCATAAGCGCAATAATAGCGTCTTGGTCATCTTGGTCGTCTTGTGCCTTGTTAGGTTTTTCGCCTTCGTAATAGCTTGCTTCAACCTTTTCTCTAAGCTCTAATATAATTCGCTCAGCCGTCTTTTTGCCTAGCCCTTTTACTTTTGATAAACCCTTAACGTCTTCTGTTGCAATCATTGTGGCAAGCGAAGATAGGTCAATTGCCGAAAGCACTGCTATGCCACTTTTTGGACCAACGCCAGACACTGTTATAAGCTTTAAAAACATATTTTTTTCTTCTAGACTGCTAAAACCATAAAGAGAAACACCGTCTTCCTTAACAGCAAGATAGGTATAAGCCTCACCTTGCTTTTCAGCCAACAATTTTTGATAAACTGATGCTGAGCAAGTAATCTCATAGCCTATTCCGTTGTTTTCAAGCAAAACGGTAGTATCAGTATAACTTAAAACCTTTCCTTTAATATAACCTATCATATTTACACCTATAATGAGAATAATCCACCTAGTTTATTAGTTTGAGAATGACAAAGTGCTACAGCCAAAGCGTCTGCAGCATCGTCAGGGCGAGGGATTCCTTTTAAGCCCAGCATAGTTTTAACCATTTGCTGAATTTGGTTTTTATCTGCCCTTCCATAACCAGTAAGCGCTTGCTTTATTTGGAGTGGTGTGTATTCAAAAATCTTTCCACACTCTTTTATTGCCGTTAAAAGGATAACCCCCCTTGCGTGCGCAACGGCAATACCTGTTTTAACGTTTTTTGCAAAGAATAATTCTTCAACGGCAATTTCATCCGGCTTAAACTTTTCTATAATCTGCTTAATGCCCCTTTCAAGTATAGCAAGCCTAACGGCAAGGTTTTCTTCTTTAGGTGTTGAAACTATGCCGTAGTCTATCATTTGTGGCTTAAGCCTATTATCCGTTTTAATAACCCCGTATCCAAGCGTTGCAATACCTGGGTCAAAGCCTACAATTATCATACACATCTATTGTACTTAATTTTTATAAAAAAGTCAATATAATAATTAAAGGCTCTGCCCACAAAAAATGACTGATTAGTGTTTTTTTTCGTTTTGGTGAGAAAAACACAAAAACCAGACAGGGTTTATCGGCAGTGCCTAACTAAAAAAGCACCCATAAGTTTTTGCCACTTTAGGTGCTTTTATTTTTATACTGCTCTTTGAACGGTAAACTTTATTTCACTTGAAGACGATGATAATTTTTCTCTCGCATTGAAAATTGCGTTTACAAAACTTGACATTGACGATACTGTGTAGTTAGTGCCTAAAAACTCAACACCCGTAATATAATCGCCAGCCTTTAGAACGCCGTAAGCGTTGCTATCTTCAACGATACTGTCTATCTTTAACGTGCTTCCAGAAACTTTGCTTTCAGCATCTGCTACTACAATACCAAGCTCCCATCTTCCTTCAACGTAGCCATAATTAACTTCGTTATTGTTTTTAATGAGCTGACTTGCAATGTACATAAATCCATAATCATTGCTTCCAGCACAGGTATAGTATGGAATTGCATAGTTTAAACCTGGATTTGAAGGAATTCCACCATTTGTAATTCCTATTAATTGCCCTTTCATATTGAAAAGTCCGCCACCAGAACTTCCGTGCGTTATCACGCAGTCGTGCTGAATAAGGTTTGTCATAATACCAATGCTTTCAAAAGACGCCGTCCTGCCTAAATAACTAATATGACCGTTTAGATAAGTCATAGGAAGGTCGCCTGCTGGGTTTCCGATTGCAAACACTTCTTCTCCATATGCAATAGATAAGGTGGCAGGGTCTGGGAGAGATGCTTTATCAATTTTTACAGCATAATTTGTTTTATCTTTTCTTTCACCAACTTTGAGTTTTAATATCGCAATATCGCCATCTCTATCTCCACCAACCAAGCTTACAGCATTGACTTTATCAACTTCTTTTCCAGCGCCTATATAACCCGTAAAAACGTAGCTAGTATCATAATCAGCATCCCCGGTATTTCTTCCGCATCTATCAGGAATACTAATAGTTATTTGCCCGCCTGAAGATATAACGTGGTGACAAGTTATAATATAATATTCGTTAGCGCCAAGTCCGCCTATAATGTCGACAATAACGCCAGAGCCCGCAATTATAGATTGATTATTCGTTAAACTGATATGAACGACTGACCTTTTAACTTTTGCAGCAGCCTCTACCGGTGATAACACTTCTGTCGAAGAATTCCCAACTTTCACTTCTAGATTACTGCTTGATTGACTTAAGGTTTCGCCCGTATCGCAAAATATCATTTGCTTTTGTAATTGAACGGTGATATCAATTTGTTGATAGTTCCCGTTATTACCTAAACCACCGCCCCCGTTATCGCCTAGGTCAACAAACTGAGAGCAACCCGAAAAGCAAAAAATAAAGATAGCTAAACAAAATAAAGACATCAACTTCAAAAAAGTTTTTTTCATAAGATTCTCCACCAATAATGCTTATATAATAATATATTGTACTTAAAATAACGTTAATACTTGAATTTTTGTTTTAAAATTTCGCTTATTTAAATAATATTACCATATTTCATTAAAAATTGCAATGATTTTTAAAAAAAGAAAGGGCGATAAACGCCCCCTCACTCCACAAGATTGTGGAGTGATACTGCCGAACAATTTTGTGGATATTTCAACGGCAGTAATATTTTTTTATTTTAATAAGTTTTATAAAACTTATCTTCACTACCGATAAAATTAGTGTTGGCAAGTATAAAGTTTTTATACCTTTTTATGCGATTTTTTTATTCTTCGTCTGGAAGGTCAACGTTGTGGTAAACGTTTTGAACGTCATCAAGGTCTTCTAAAGCGTCGATGAGTTTATTAAACTTAACAAGTTCATCGCCAGATAAAGTAATTTTGTTTTGTGGCAACATTTCAATTTGTGCTTCAAAGAAGTTAAGATTTTTCTCTTCAAGATATTTTCTTACTGCAGAGAAATCTGCAACTGAAGTGTGAACGATAAACGCATCGTCTTCTGCGATAAAGTCATCTGCACCACCTTCTAAAGCATATTCCATAACAGTATCTTCATCAAGGTCGGCAGTTCTTTCAATGATAATTACACCAACTGTAGAGAAAGTGAAAGACACGCAACCAGCGTTGCCGAGTGCGCCACCGTGCTTTTTCATTGCCGTTCTGACAAAGTCTACAGTTCTGTTTTTGTTATCGGTTAAGGTCTTAACGATAATAGCACTACCTGCTGGGCCATAACCTTCATACGTTAGTTCTTCATAGTTAGCGCCACTGAGTTCGCCTGATGCCTTTGCGATACATCTTTTGATGTTGTCGTTTGGCATATTAACTGATTTTGCCTTAGCGATAGCATCGGCAAGTTTAGAGTTTGTGCTTGGGTCTGGGTTAGATTTTGCAGCAACTGCAATTTCTCTACCTACTTTTGTAAAAATTTTGCCCTTTGCAGCATCAGTTTTTGCTTTTTTTGCAGCGATATTGGCTGCGTGAGAATGTCCTGACATATATTTCTCCTTTTATATCTTAATCGGTTGTATTATTTATTTGTTTTTGGCTATGTCACAGAGAATAATTGATTTATATCAAAATTTAATTTTGATAGGTTGGCGATAAAAATACAAAAAAGACAAACGATTTTAGAGGCGCATACCCTCTGTGGTATGTAACCGAAAAAATCGCACAGTATTTAAAAGTAGTTTTCCACCAAAATCAATTATATGATGGGACAGAGCCTTTTTTTAAGGCATACATTAAAATACCTGCCGAAACGGCTGCGTTCAAACTTTCAACACCATTTTGCATAGGAATCTTCACGGTTAAGTTAGCCTTTTTCTTTAAATAATCGCTAACACCGTTCCCTTCGTTGCCTATAACCAAACAAACGTCGCCTTTAACGCTAATGTTAAACACGTCTTGTCCGTTCATATCGGCAATAACAAGTGGGCTAGAAATGGCGCTTAAAATTTCTTCTATATCGCCACGCATAACCTTTACACGAAAAATTCCACTCATACTAGACCTTACGGCTTTTTGAGAATATGCGTCTGCACAAGTGTTTGTTAAATACACTTGGTTATAACCACTCGCAGCAGCCGTTCTTATAATTGCGCCTACGTTTGCTGGGTCAGAAACTCCGTCAAGAAGTAAACAACTGCCGTTTGACTTTTCAATGCTTTCTGGCAGTTTATATGCAACGGCAAGCACGCCCTGTGGCGAAACTTCTTCGCTGATAGACTTAAAAACTTGCTCACTGACAACTTCCACCTTATAATCGCAAGATGAAAATAAAGAATAATTGTTTTCAGTGCAAATAATCTCTCGTATGGATAGATTTTTTTCTATCGCTTCTTTTACAGGCTTAATCCCCTCTAAAACGAAAACGCCAAGTCTATCACGAAACTTTTTGTCTTTTAGAAAGCGAATTTCTTTGATAAGTGTGTTTTTGGTTGAACTAATCATAAAATCAAATTAAAGCCTATCTTAAATTAAGGTAGGCTTTACGTTTTTATTAGATATTAGCCTTTGCTTTTTCGCAAAGAGCAGCAAAGCTGGCAGCATCAGAAACTGCAATTTCAGCAAGAACTTTTCTATTAAGTTCGATGCCAGCCTTTTTAAGACCATACATCAATTTGCTGTATGATAAACCGTTAAGTCTTGCACCAGCATTGATTCTTGCAATCCACAAAGTACGGAAATCTCTTTTCTTTGCTTTTCTTCCATAGTAAGCATAAAGTTGAGCCTTCATAACGGCTTCTCTAGCTACTCTATATCTCTTACTTCTGCCACCAAAATAACCTTTGGCAAGTTTTAATATTTTTCTACGCTTCTTTACAGCGTTAACAGCTCTTTTAATACGCATGATAAATTCTCCTTATACTAAATTACTTATTGTAAATAAGCGT
>JAZNBU010000023.1:0-5701 GCA_045587245.1 Christensenellaceae bacterium | reverse complement strand
CACGGAAAAGGTTAAAGAGGACAGACTCAAAATTGTCTTTTTGGTGGTGTGCCGTTGCAACCTTGTCGCATTTGCCTTCTTGTATTGCTGTGTTAAAAATTTGATAACGCAAAATTCTGCCAGCCTGTTCAACCGAAAGGCCGTGTGTATCAGCATATGCCACGCAGTCCACCGAATAGGAAAGCAAGGGCACGCCGCTATCTTTGCAATAGTTTTTAACAAACTCAGTGTCGCTCTTTGACTCTTCACCACGAATGCCATGTTCAATATTTATCGCAATTACTTTAATTTGGTATTTTTTTGACTCGTTTAGCATATAATTAAGTAGTGCCATAGAGTCGCCCCCACCAGAAAGGGCAACGGCAACCGTTTGATTATTGCTAATAAATTTACTTAAATCAATTTGCATAAGTATATTATAGCAATTAAAAAATAAAAATTCAAGCAATATTTAATTTTTATTTACAAACGGTTGACAAAAGCAAATTTATAGTATATTATATTAAAGCAATTGAAACAAATCGCGGGATGGAGCAGCTTGGTAGCTCGTCGGGCTCATAACCCGAAGGTCGTGAGGTTCAAATCCCACTCCCGCAACCACTTGAATAGGAGTCAAGATTTTAGACAGTTTGATTAGACTGAGTTAAAATTGACTCCTATTTTTATTTGTATTTTGCTTGCAAATTTAATGGTGGGCAGTATTAGACAAAAATTTTGCAAACATATAAAAATTGGGAAACAAACGTTAAAAAGGTAAAACAATATGAACCGTGTGGTTTAGACCTCACGGTTTATTTTATTATAGTAGGCTTCTTCCTTTTGGTTGGGTGTCTTGTAATTGTTTGCTCTGTGAGGGCGGTCTTTATTATAAAATCTTATGTATTCGCCTATTCGTTGCTTGAATTGTTTTACAGAAGAATAAAAACTTCTATATATTTCTTCTTGTTTGAAAGAGGAAAAGAAAGATTCAACAACACCATTGTCATAAGGATTGCCAGATTGAGAAAAAGATTGCAAAATATTGTATTTTAGCAGTAATTTTCTAAAAGCGAATGAGGTGTATTGGCAACCTCTATCTGAATGAAACATCTTAGGCGTGCAAGGATATCTTTTACTCAAAGCCTTGTTAAAGGTGCTAGTGATTAATTGCGTACTCGCTCTTTGAGAAAGTTTATAAGATATAATTTTTCTAGAGTATAAATCCATAATTACACAAACATGGTAGCTTTGTCGGTTGAATGAAATTCTGGTGCAATCACTTGCCCAAACTTGATTGGGTTTCTCAACATTAAAGTTGCGTTGCAAATAGTTTTTAGGTGGGTGTAGTTTGTTCCATAAAGAATGGTCTCTTTTCGCCGTTGAGCGAAAACTTCGAATACCCATTTCTTTCATCAGTTCTCGTACTAGTGGTTTGCTTGTATGAAATCCTTTTGTTTCTAATACGGCAACAATTTTGTCTGAGCCAAACAAACCTCGACTTTCTTCATGGATTTTCAATATTTCGTCTGATAATACTTGTCGCCTTTTTGCATAAGACGTTTTTTCTTTTTTATTTCGTAATATATGGTTATAAAAAGTGCCTCTACTAACGTCTAATGCTTCGCATAAAACCCTAACACTAAATTTGCCATGTAGTTTTTCTAGTTCTTTCAGTTTTGTTTGCAGAGAGGAATTAATCGTACAATTAACTAATTTTAATACCTGATTGATTTGTAATAGTTTAAGGTTTTTCTTTTTTTCGTTTTCATAAGCAGATACGTATTTAATTTCGTCTAAATTTTTTATTTGTTTGTATTTCTTTATCCAGTAGTATATAGTGCTTCGTGGAATATTGTTTTTAATAACTATTTGCGAAACAGGTGTTTTTGCTTTATATTCTTTCAAGCATGTTTTGATTTTATTGATTTGATGTTGCATTATATTTTCTCCTTTTTAGCAATTATAACAAAAAAATTAGACTCAAATAATTTTGCAACAAAAAATATTCATAAAAACTTGTTGTCATATAAGCTTGATATTAAAACAAGCGCGCACTATAATAAAAAATATACAAATTGTATAAAAAATAGTTTACTTTTTTAAAAAATTGAGTATAATATATTGTATGAGGTGATGGAATGAAATTTTTTTTATTAAAAATGAAAGTTTATGGAATTAAATGCATAGATAAAGAAGTTGTTTTGAATTTTTATAATAAAACGCTGCAAGAGAAATTGGAGATTTCTAAATCACATGTTAAGGCTATTTATGGTACAAATGGTGCAGGAAAAACGGGAATTATTTATGCTGTAGATATTTATCGAAAATTAATGCTTCAACAAGATTATATTACATTAGGAAATTCGTTTTCTAATAATCTTTTTTTAAACTTGATCAACCAAAAGACTCATAAATTTGAAATTGAAATGACATTTGCGTTGATAGATAAAAAAGATACGTTGAAGACTGTTTTTACACACAAGGTTGTTATCGAAGAAGATAATGGTAAATTTAGTCTATCAGAAGAAAAATTAATTGAAAATAGTATTAAAAATGTAGATTTAGAAAAAGAAATAATTTTTCATGTTAAAAAGGGCGAAATAGAATTGATTACAAATGCTTGCCCAGACAAGGAGACAGTGAAAAATTTAACGATGAATTTATTACAAAAACAAAGTTTTGTAAATATATTATTTCATAATTTCTTTAAAAATAAAAATTTTAAGATTGATGACAAATTTAATTTTGCAATTATTGCAACACAAGTATTTTCTGCAAATTTAACGGTGGTTCTACAAGACTCAGATACCAATTATATTGATTTTGATGCGATAAGTAGTCAGTATGAATGGCTTGGGCAAATAAAAGATAATATAAAAGATGATGCAACATTTTATCAACTTCTTACGCAAAAACGAATTACAATGAACAATACGGAAAAAGTTTATAAAAATGAGTTTGAAGAGTATAAAAAAGATATAGAGGCTCTTTGTTCTTTTATAAAAGTTTTCAAAAATGATTTAGTAAATATAGAAATAAAAACAGAAGATAATGGAGATGTCTATGAATGTGATAATATAATGGTTTATGAGGATGGAAAAAGGATAAATAAGAAATATGAAAGTACAGGCATAAAAAAAATAATACAGCTTTATTCTGCTTTATGCGATATAGAACATGATAAAATTGTTTTTATAGATGAGTTTGACGCTAATATTCATGATGTACTTTTGGTTAAACTTATTCAATATATAGTTGAGTATGCTTCAGGGCAATTTGTTTTTACAACACATAATCTTGCTCCTATGGATGTTTTGCAAAAATACAAACATTCAATTGATTTTCTTTCAGTGGATTCTAAACTTGTTCCATGGGTCAAAAATGGTAATCGTAAGGCAGCATTTCAATATAGTAAAGGACTGATAGAATATTCTCCTTTTAACCTTGAACCATTTAATTTCCTTGGAGTTTTTGGAGAGTAATATGTTAGCTTTAATTTTTTGTGTTGAATGTAATAAAAAATCAGAATCTGACAAAATGTATATATCAAATGTTATAAAAAATTTTTATAAACTAGATACATCAATCAAAACAAGATATTTGAATTTTGCTGGTAAAGGAAAATATAAGAGTGAAAAAATAAAGAAAGAAATTGAAAAAATTAAAGCAGAACCACATTACAAGCAAATTAAAGTTGTTTACTGCGTTGATGCCGACAAGATTCAAGCAGATCCAGATACAAATAAACTAAATGAAGAAATAAAAAAATATTGCAAAAAAAATAATTATGAATTTGTATGGTTTTGTAGAAACATAGAAGATGTTTTTTTACATAAAACTATAAATAATTCTAAAGAAAAGATAAAAGCGGCAAAGAAAGTTGGTAGAGTTGGGGGGATAGGCCTTGCAACAGAAAAAACATTGACAGCCACTAAGCTTTCGGAGAACAAAAGCAATTTGATGTCTGTTGTAGATAAAGTTTTGCAAAGAAAATAAAAAATATTCTATGTAACTAGTCATAACCTAATCCGAACCTCAAACTCGGGTTAGGTTATTTTCTTTTCAAAGTCCTTGTTAAAGTGCTTTTTTATTTTAAATTTTGATGTTTTTATAGTAATTTGTGTGTCATAAAACCTTGATTATGAGATTATTACGTGGTATAAGCAAAGTAAAAACATATTCAAGGAGAAAAAATTATTGTGAAAAAGTTTTATGTTGGTGAAAACAAATATTTAGAGCAAAAAGTTTTGGCTTTTTATAATTGCGATTACATTGGTTATCAAAAACAAGGCAATCCTGACTTTATAAATCACCTTAAAAATATGACAAATCAATACAACGAGTTAGATTTAGTTGAAGATTTTGTTCAAGTTTCCGAAAGGTTTGTTAAAGATATGGAAAGTATTTTTGACAAAGGAGATTTTAAGAATTTTACAGTTTGCGTTATGCCCCGTTCTAAAAGAGAAAGCATGTATAAGCAAAGTCAGTTAATGTTCAAAAAAGCTATTTCAAGTTGTGCTAATAAATTAGGTTTTATTAACGGCACGGATGCAATTACGAGAGTTAAAGATACTAAAACCACGCATAATTGGAGGCTTGAAAACAATACGGGCGACAATCCATATAAAGGCATAACGAAAGACACTTGCAGAGTTGACACAAACAAGATTGTTGACAAAAATATTATTTTAGTTGATGATATTTATACAGAAGGGGTTAACGTTATTGAAGATTGTATACAATATCTATTTGATTTAGGCGCAAAAAGTGTTATACTATACGTAACGGCAAAGACAAGGTAAAGGTTATGAGTTCAAATATTTCATTAAAACTTTACAATTTAATAAAAACGGACGTTATAAAAACTAACTCTCACTTTTGGAAATCGTTTTATAATAAAGATTATATAAACTCTTTTCCTTGCGATTTACAGGTCTTAGAGCAAGAACTTGAAGAAAAAGGTATAAGTGTTATTAGCGTTTTTGATGAAAATTTTCCTAGCGCAGAAGTTAAGCTAAAAAATAGTGAAAAACCATTTTTCTTTGTATATAAAGGCGATATAAGTTTGCTTAAAAACATTGATAAAAATATTGCAATTATAGGTGTTTTAACGCCGACAAAAGAGATAACAGAAAGAGAACAAAAGGTTGTTAAAAGTCTGGTTGAAAAAAGTTTTAATGTAGTAAGTGGACTTGCAAAAGGTTGTGATACAGTTGCACATAGAGAAAGTGTTAAAAACAATGCTAAGACTATAGCCTTTCTTCCTTCAACCATAGAAAATATTTATCCAAAAGAAAATAAGGATTTAGCAAATAAAATTGTAGATAATGATGGGCTTATTATAAGCGAATACGTAAATGAGCCTCAAAACAAATACGAAACGGTTAAAAGATTTATAGAAAGAGATAGATTGCAAGCACTTTATTCAAGAGCAGTTATTTTGGTTGCTAGTTTTAGAAAAGGCGAAGGGGATAGTGGCTCTCGCCACGCTTTTGAAAAAGCAAAAGAATACGGCAAAAAGCGACTTGTTATGTTTAGAGAAAGCGATTCTAACGATTTAATTTTTGGGTTAAACAAAGACTATGTTATACAAGGTGAAAAAGTTGTGTCGCAAAAAGCAATTGAGGAACTATAATTGGTTTACGTTGTAGATTTAGATGATACTTTGGTTTCAACGAAAAACCTAAATAACGATGCTTATAATTTTGCTTTAGAGAATAAC
>JAZNBU010000022.1:0-8837 GCA_045587245.1 Christensenellaceae bacterium | reverse complement strand
GAACCTGCGTCAACGCCTACATAATCAACTTTTTCTGAAAATGCGTGTTCTAATGATTCTTCACTATAACCATAGCCAAGCATTCCAGTTAATGCAACTATTTTCATTGTTCTTTCCTTCTTGTTTTTTTCTTTAATTATATCACTATTAAAATGCTTTGTAAAGTCATTTTTTTAATTTTTTATTTTTAATAGTTTGCATTTTTATTAAAAAATATTGCATTTTTATTAAGACGTGCTATAATGTATTAGGAAAAAAGATTTAAAAGGTTTTAGTTATGGATATTAAAAACTTTATTTTATCGTATTACAGCAATGCAACAGAGGGCGTACATATACAAAAGGTCACAAACAGCGCTGTTGCACAAAAACCTCACACCCACGAGTATTTTCAGGTTTTTTACGTTATAGAAGGGCGTTTAACCCACTACGTTGGCGAAACGTCATCTACCCTTTTTCGTGGAGATATGACAATAATTCCACCAAACAAACAGCATCACATTGCCCCAACCGATGATGGCACGGCATTTTATTCTTTTTCTTTTATGCCGAGTATATTTGAAGAAGCTACCCAAAGCGACACCATTGCTATAAAATTTTTAGGGCAGTTAAACAGCATTAGTGAAAATGCAATTCACCCAAAGATAACCCTGCCTAACGAAGATTTGCTATATATTGACACCATTATGGAAAGCATTTATAAAGAGTTCAACAAACAAAGCATTGGCTCAAAAGAAATAATAAAAGCAAGCACGGTTATTCTTTTGACCATTTTTGCGCGCACCTATTTCGAGTCTATAAAAGGCAGTATGCCCGACAGGTTTGACAACCTTAATCAATACGTTTTGCATTGCATTAAATATATAGAAGCAAATCTCCACGAAGACCTATCACTTTCCGAAATGGCAAAGCGCTCTGCAATGTCAAAGAGCAGTTTTTGCAATGCTTTTTTAGAAATTACAGGCAAGCCTTTTAAGAAATATCTAAACATAAAGCGAATTGAATATGCAATTTCACTTATTAAAAAAGGGCATCAGCTAACCACAATCTATAGGCTTTGTGGTTATAAGGACTACAGCACTTTTATAAGAAATTTCAAAAAGGTTATGGGCGCCACTCCATCTCAATATAACCATAATTAATAAACGATTTTTTGGCTTGTTTTTTTATAAAAACGCAATATTTAATGCACTAAAAATCTTGTCAAATACAAATATTTGTGTTAAAATGAATTTATTAATATAAATTTTACGGAGAATTATTATGAGCAAACAATTTATGATTGGAAGTAGTAAAAAAATTATCACTCCACCACTAGGAACTCCTCTTTATGGATATACAACAAAAAGACCAGCGTCTAGCGTAAACGACGACCTTACAGTGACGGCTGTTGCTTGCGAACAAGACGGACTTCGTGGCGTTATCATCAGTGCTGATATTTGTAGCGTGACTGAACAAATCGTTGACACTATGAGAGAACAAATCCAAAAGGAAACAGGCATTTTAAAAGAAAACATTTCTTTCTCTGCAACACACACCCACTCTGGTCCAGCAATTAAGTCTTCTGGTGGTTGGGGCGTTGCTAACACAGAATACATAAACGGAATTTTAATCCCACAAACTGTTGCCGCTGCAGTAGAAGCTTCTAAGAATATGGTTCCTGCTGTTATGGGCGTTGGCACAACACAAAGCCTTGTTGGTATTAACAGACGTGAAATTGATGAAGACGGCAAGGTTTTATTAGGTCAAAACCCATTTGGCGTTTGTGATACAACAATGACTGTTCTTGCTTTCAAAGATTTAAACGGCAAAAACATCTTAAATATGGTTCACTATAGCTGTCACGGAACGTCTGCTGGCAGATGCACAAAAATCACACGTGACTGGCCAGGCATTATGGTTGATGCTTTAGAACTTCAATCAGGTGCAACAAGCGTATTCTTCAATGGTTCAGAAGGCGATATGGGTCCAAGAATTTCTAATGGTAGCACTACAGGAGAAACAGGCGACGTTGACTACGTTAACGAAATAGGTAACCTCGCTGCTATCGACGCTGTTAGAGCATTTAGAAGCATTAAAGATTTTACAGCTGTTGATTTTGGCATTATTAAGGGTGCAATTAAACTCCCTTATAAGCCTATCCCAACCTTAGAAGAAGCAAAGGCTAAACTTGCTAAACTTGACGCTCAAGAACAACTTATCGAAGTTGATTTCCGTGAACACGCAGTTTTGCAAGAAACAATAAAGATGCACGAAGAAAATGCTAAGTTTGACGACCATATGCATATTGACCAAGTTATGTTTAAGTTCAATTCAACGGTATTCGTTCCATTCCCATTTGAACTTTTCTCTGAAATTGCGTTAAGACTTAGAACGTATAGCCCATTCCAAAACACACTTTGCACTTGCAACACAAACGGCTCTCATTTCTATCTCCCAACACAAACAGAAATGGCAAGGGGTGGCTATGAAATCGAAATCTTCTTGTATGCAACACTTTATAAGCTCCAAAACAACACTGATGACACAATCATCAAAGAAAACTTAAGAATTATGAGAGAATACTTAAATAATAAGTAAAATTAAACATTTAATTAAAACATAAAAAGCCACCGAAAATTTCGGTGGCTTTTGGTTTTTGTTATCACAATATTACTCGTCGATAATGTTGCCTTTATCAACGTTTTTCTGTATTAGTTCTTTTATAAATTCCCAAATTTCTTTTGAGCCCAACTTTGAAGTTTTTTGCCTATTTGTGACCTTTGTTTTATTAACCTTGTGTTTTCTCCAATCTTCGCCGTTATTACTATCATTTAGAAGAAGTGGTTGCAAATTATCCATTGTGCGTGCGAATTTTGCCTCTGGTGTTTGACCTTGTTCAAACTCATCAAACAAATCCATTAAATGCTCCTTTTGGTCGTATGGCAATAATCCGAATATTCGGTTTGCAGCAATGCTTTCTCTTTCTTTTTGCGTAGAAACCCCATCTTCATCATAACAATAGGTATCCCCTGCATCAATCTCAACGATATCGTGGATTAACGCCATAGCCATTGCTTTAGCAAGGTCAAATTTCTCATTAGAATATTCTTTTAATAAATATATCATTAGTGCCATATGCCAAGCGTGTTCAGCATCGTTTTCTTGCCTAGTATATCCACTCAAATGAGTTTGCCTTAATATGTTTTTTTCTTTATCAACCTCTAAAATAAACGCTAGTTGCTTTTCAAAACGTTTTCTATCCATAACTATCTCGCTTATTCGCCATCTACAATATAATTCTTGTTCTTTAATTCTTGTTCAATTTTATCAAGTGTTTCATCTGATTCAGCACGAATGGTATGATAATGATAGCCACCCGTTATATTCATAAGTTCAGTTGATTTTCCCGTTCTAACGCCTTCCAAAAATTGTTTTACGTGCAATCTTGAAAATATATTTATAACTGCAGAAATTTTTCCATAAACTTTATGCCAAACAAACACGTCAACCACTGTTCCACCTAAATCGACTATGGTGTTTAGTTCATCTTCAGTTTGCTCGGTTGTATGTTTTAACTTAAACACCCTTTCAACAAGTGGAGATTTTTGCAAAACGTATCCATAGTGAGTGGAAAAAATCTCATAGCCCAAGCCCTTTAACACGGTAATATCTTGCACGATAATTTGCCTAGATACGTTAAAGTTTTTGGATAGTTCTCCCCCTGAGACAGGAATTTTGCTCATCAACAAAAGATTTACGATGGCTTTTCGCCTTTCATTTACCTTCATCAATTTTTCCCCTTAAAATTAAATAGCGTGCAAATTCTTTAGTGACAAATCAAGAATAGGCGCAGAATGCGTTAATGCGCCACTTGAAATATAGTCAACGCCAATATCCACAAGTCTAGCAACGTTTTCTTTTGTCACGTTTCCACTGCACTCGGTTTCTGCTTTTCCTTTACAAAGTTTAACAGCCTCTTTCATATCATCTATAGACATATTGTCAAGCATAATGATGTCAGCGCCTGCTTCTAAAGCCTCTTTAAGCATATCAAGGTTTTCAACTTCTACTTCAATCTTTCTCACAAATGGAGCATATTCTTTTGCCATCATAATTGCTTGTTTTACCCCACCGGCAGCGCCAATATGATTATCTTTTAGTAAGATTCCGTCACTTAAATTGTATCTATGGTTATATCCACCGCCAACTTTAACTGCATATTTTTCAAACACGCGCATGTTAGGTGTGGTTTTTCTCGTGTCTAAAAGTTTTGTTTTCGTGCCTTCAAATAACTTAGCAATACTCTGAGTATAAGTCGCAATACCACTCATTCTTTGCAAGAAATTAAGCGCCGTTCTTTCCCCAGATAAAAGCACTCTAATATCCCCACGAATTATGGCGATTTTTTGACCTTTTTTAACAACATCTCCGTCTTTATTAAAAAAGACGATTTTTGTATTTTTATCTAAAAGCTCAAAAACTCTTTTGAATACGTCAAGCCCAGCAACAACGCCGTCTTGTTTGCAAATAAGTTCCACTTCCCCTTCTTGATATTCTCTCATCACCGAATTTGTTGTGATATCTTCGCTTGTAATATCTTCTTTTAGTGCGCTTAAAATTAAATCATCTGCGTTCATTTTCATTGTCACGTTATTCATTGTAGATTTTCTCCTTTTCTCTTTTTCAATAGCCGAAAGCACGGCATCTTTGTATTCTTGTTTATAGTTGTTGTATTGATTTTTGTTAATTATAACTTGTTCGTTAAAGCCTGATTTTTGGTAGGTATTTTCAATTTGCTTTGCAGCCCTTTGCGCCCACACAAGACTTTCAAGCAGTGAATTACTTGCAAGCCTATTCTTTCCGTGAACGCCGTTGCAAGCCGTTTCCCCTGCCGCATATAACCTATTCATAGAAGTCTTACCGTCTTTGTCAACGTCTATTCCACCCATAAAATAGTGCTGTGATGGAACAACGGGAATAGGCTGTTTGGTCACGTCGTACCCTGCCTCTAAACAGTGCTGATATATATGTGGAAAGTGAGTTTTTATTTCCTTTTCAGCAATTGTTTGCATTGACAGCCAAACGTGGTCTGTGCCGTCTAGTTTCATTTGTTTAAATATTGCATTTGCAACAACGTCACGTGGCTGAAGTTCATCAACAAACCTTTCGCCCTTTGCATTAAAAAGTATTGCCCCTTCACCACGAACCGACTCTGATATTAAAAATTCTCTTCCCCCAGACCTATCAAACAAGGTGGTTGGATGTATTTGAATATAATCTATGTTTTTAAGTTTAATATTGTGTTTTAATGCGATAGCAAGTGCATCACCCGTTAAATGTGGATAGTTAGTTGAATGTTTATATAATCCACCAATACCACCTGTTGCAAACACCGTGTAATCGGCTAAAATACAAGAATAATTATCATGTTTATCATGCCCAATTATCCCATAACACGAGTTATCTCGTTTAACGATATCCACCATTGTATATTTTTCAATAAAAGTGACGTTGGGGAGTTTTCTTACAGCATCTAGCAAGTGCGAGGTAATCTCTTTGCCCGTTTCATCTTCGTGGAACAAAATTCTCGGTCTTGAATGTGCACCTTCTTTGGTATAAACAAAATCGTTTCCTTCTTTTTTAAAGCGAACGCCGTAATTTATAAGTTCATTGATAACTGAACGAGATGAACGTATCATTATATCTACAGATTCTAGATTGTTTTCATAATGCCCTGCCCGCATTGTATCTTCAAAAAAGGCATCATAATCTTTATCATCATGTAAAACACATATACCACCTTGCGCTAAAAACGAATCGCTCTTTTCAAGTTCATCTTTTGTCACTATGATTATGTTTTTATCTTTTGGTAGGTTTAGTGCGCAAAATAGCCCTGCGGCACCACAACCAACTATTACAACGTCAGTTTTTATCATTTACTTTGCAAGCTCCAACATCTTGTTTAATGGCAACGTTGCCTTTTTAATTATTTCTTGGTCTAACTCTATCTGATTTTCTTCGGTTTCTAAGACTCGTAGAAGTTTTTCTAAAGTATTAAGTTTCATATCCATGCAACAAGGACTTGTCTTTGTAAAGTGGAAAGTTTTATGAGGGTTATCTTTTTCCAATTGATACTTTACACCATCTTCGGTGCATATAATAAACTCTTTGCAATCCTTATTTTTTGCATAGTCTATAATTTCAGCCGTGCTACCAATGTAATCTGATAATTGTAATATCTTTTCCTCACACTCTGGGTGAGAAAGAACCTTTGCATTAGGATAGAGTTTTTTCTTTTCTAAAACTTCTTCTGTGGAAATTTTAACGTGAACAGGACAATATCCGTCGTTCAAAATAATATTCTTTTCAGGCACTTTTTCGGCAACAAATCTGCCAAGGTTTTTATCTGGAATAAAAAATATATTTTTGTTTGGAAGGTTTTTCACGATTTTTACAGCGTTTGATGATGTCACGCAAACATCACTTTGACATTTAATTTCTGCAGTAGAATTTATATAACAAACTACTGCTAAATCTTTATATTTTGCTCTCATTTCTTCAATTTTGCCCTTTTTAACCATGCGTGCCATAGCACAATCGGCAGTTATATCAGGCATTAGCACTTTTTTTGTAGGGTTAAGTATTTTTGCACTCTCACCCATAAAAGAAACACCACAAAATACTATCATGTCAGCATCACTATTTTTTGCCACCTTTGCAAGATAAAAAGAATCCCCAACGCAATCTGCAATTTCTTGTATTTCTGCTGGAGCGTAATAATGCGCAAGAATTATAGCATTTTTTTCCTTTTTAAGTTCACGGATTTTATTTTCCGTTTGCGTTTTCATCTTAATAACCTCGTTTGTAAAATTTTATGCTTATTATACCACTTGTGTTTACATCTGTCAACTTATCTGTAAAGGTATTATATTGTTTTACAATTAAAAACGTTTTGTTATATTCTTATCCAAGTCGCCAACAAAAAAAGCACCCATCTAATGATGGATGCTTTGTTTTGTATGTGTGGGACTAAATCTCGTTTTTAGGGTCTGTGTGTGGAACTAAAAGTATTTTTTATTTGCATCTTCTGTAATGACGAATTAACCCAACCGTCAAAAATACAAGTGCTAAAAACAACAGCGTTAAGCAAATAATAAGGTGTATGTTTTGTTCAAGCGTAACGCCTATTTGCCAAGAAGACAAATTCGCCTTAAAAATATTTATGTCGTCGATTTCTCTTTGAATTTCAAGATTTTTTACTTTTATAAAAAGTGGTGGTAAATACAAAAATGCGTTTGATAAAAGCAAAACAATACTTGTCTTTAAAAATCTATTTGTTTTCAAAAATCGTACACTCATGATTATATTTAACGCTAAATATACGCAAAACACGATAGGAAGTGCAATTTTAAAATACCACCATTCGTCAGCATATCCGTTTGTCAAAGTGTTTGCGTTAATCACAATAAGAAGGATATTCAGCGTTAAAAAATCTACGGCAACTGAAATAAAATCGTTGTATTTTCTTATTTTAGAAAAAACCTCGTATTTTGCAATATAAATAGGCGCAAATATAATTGTTAAACCCAAAAGCACCGATAATACAGGAATCCAAAACCAATTACCGTTAGTATAAATACAACACACGCCTAAAAGTAAAACAAGTGCTAAATACTGCGATAATGGAATTAGAATAAGTTTATATTTCTTTATCAATTTTGGTAAATTCGTAAAAGTGAACGCAAGAATTAACGCCGAAAGCACTATCCAGAACCAAGAAAGTGTTTTATTAATTGCCAAATTACAAATAAAGCATGGAATTAACGCAATACCGTAAGCAATATAGAAAAATAAACTCCAAGAAAGCGAAAACACTCTCCACTTTTTTGCTTGATTTTTTTCTTCTCTTGCTTTATTGTCAACGCTTGCCGTTATAAGCTCGTGTTCGGTAACACCTAAAATTTCAGAAAGTTTTGGAAGTAAAGTTATATCAGGATGCGCAACATCCTTTTCCCACTTGCTTACTGCCGACTCCGACACAAACAATAATTTTGATAATTCCTTTTGTGTTAAATTTCTCTCTTGTCGCTTTTGCCTTAAAAAACTACCAAAAGTATTTTCCATATGTGCGCCTCCTTTGTAAATATAGTTGGTAAGTTTATTATATCATAAAAAATGCGAATTTCATCACTATTAAACAAATAACCAACTTGAAAGTTTTTCAAGTCGCAAAAAATATAGGTCTATAAGCAAAGTACTTATAGACCCTGACTTTTGGCTGCCCCTAAGAGACGCTCCTACGCTTCGCTACGGAGTCAACCCCTTCAGCAACAACCATTCATTGCGTTAGCAATATGTCGCAACAAGTTATATATTGTTAATAACTAATCTCAAAAAGGGTTGTTTGCAAAAATTGAGCATGTAATAAACTGCGACCTTTTCCCGTGCCGTAAGCCGTATGATAAAGTGCAAAACTTGTTTTGCAAAGTTGTTAAACTTAAAGTTTTGCTAAAAACTTTTACTTTATCATTATTGATTATATTGTTTATAGAGTTTACTCTAATAAACGATTAATCATAAGGCTGAGTACTACCCCTGACAGACGCATCTCCACTTTCGTTACGATGGACTATGTCCATTATATTTGTCCGTCAAAGGCGTCCGAACGGCAGTTAGAGTCTTTCGCCAAGGACAAACAAAAAGAAAGAACACCAATTTTGGTGTTCTTTCTTTTTGTCTGCCCCTGACAGACTCGAACTGACGACACTGCGGTTAACAGCCGCATGCTCTACCTACTGAGCTAAGGGGCAATGTTTGGCTTTTTATAAAGCCAAAATTTAATTATGGATGCAGCAA
>JAZNBU010000021.1:0-26771 GCA_045587245.1 Christensenellaceae bacterium | reverse complement strand
AAGAATAGAATTATCTGGCGTTATTAAAGAAAAACTTCAAGACGCAAAATCAGTTGTTTTCGTAAAATTCAGTGGCTTAACAGTTGCAGAAGATACAGAACTTCGTCGTGAATTTAGAAAGAATAACGTAGAATACAAGGTGTACAAAAACACTCTTATCAGAAAAGCGTTTGAATCTCTAGGAATTACTGATTTCAACGACGATTTGAACGGTCCAACAGCTGTTGCTTTTGGCAGTGATGAAACTGGTGCGGCAAAGGTTGTTGTTGACGCAGCAAAGAAATATCAAGATAAGGTAGTTGTTAAGAGCGCTTATTTTGAAGGAAAGAGATTGGATGCAAACGGCGTTAAAGCTCTTGGTGCAATTCCATCAAAGCAACAACTTTACGCTATGCTTGCAAGTGCATTGCTTGGTCTTCCAAGAGCACTCGCTATTGCGCTTAATCAAGTCGCAGAAAAAAATGCTTAATAGCAAATCATTAAATTAAAAAATTAACCATTATTTAGGAGGAAAGAAAAATGGCAGATATTCAAAAAATGTTAGAAGAGATTAAATGTATGACAGTTATCGAACTCAACGAACTCGTTAAAGCAATAGAAGAAGAATTTGGTGTAAGCGCTGCTGCAACTGTTGCAGTTGCTGCTGGTCCTGCTGAAGCTGCTCCTGCTGCTGAAGAAAAGACAGAATTCAAGGTAGTTCTTAAAGAAGTTGGTGGCAACAAGATTGGTGTTATCAAAGTTATTAAGGAAGTTACAGGTTTAGGTCTTGTTGAATCTAAGGCTCTTGCTGAAGACGGCAAAGTAATCAAAGAAAGCGCTTCTAAAGAAGAAGCTGACGCTATGATTGCTAAGTTCAAGGAAGCTGGCGCTACAGCTGTTGCTGAATAATTTTATTCAAACAAAACGAAAATCAAAGAAAAGTGGGCTTTTATTAAAAGCTCACTTTTATTTTTTGACAAAAAACAAACAAAAACCTAAAAACTATTAAATTAAATGTCGGGAAACACTTTACATCAATTGACAAATTGCAAAAAAATAGGTAAAATAGTTTTGTATAGTGTTTAATTATACTTAATTGTTTTTTGGAGAGTTTTATGAACAGACTTAAAAAAATTTTTATAAACGCAGTTGCGATTTTGCTATTATTAGTTTGCGTGTGCGGGCTTACTGCGTGTAAAGAAGATATTAGAGAATTTAATATTAATATTTCTATCTATAACTTTGAAGACGAGGAAATGCAAAATCATACTCTAGAGATAGAGCTTTATGGTCACCTTGCACCAAAAACTGTTGATGCGATTTCTAAATATTTAAATCAAGGCTATTATAACGACGCCGTTTTTTATAAGTTTACAGATTCAAAGTTTTACAACATGTTTATGATTGGCGACTTAAAGTACGACCCAGACCTAGATGAAAACGAAGGTTTTTATCTAAACGACAAAAAACCTAATCTTGATGGTGAGTTTACACGTGGTGGAACTACGGGTTCAAACCTTAAAGTTCAAAAAGGTTCAATAGGTCTTTGGAGAACGTGGGCAGCTCAAGACAGTCTTTATAATGAAGGTAGCACGGGTATGAACACGGGTAGCGCAACTTGGTTTATTCCTAATTATACTTTAGCAACGTATGACGATAATTTCTGCGTTTTCGCTCAATATGACGTTGATGACAGCAATAACGACCAAACGTTGGAGGCATTAAATAAAGTATTCTCTTTTGAAGGGTATTATCAAACTTACATTATTTATTATACAGGCGAATATGGCACGGATGGTAGTGGTTTGACTTTCCATTGCGTAAAGGGTGAATTAGAGTATTTCGATAAAGACAGCATTGTTGGTTTGTTTGAAACAGAAAAAAACAGTAGTGAGTACGTTTGCTACAATCCTTATGAAATACAAGTTCCAATAACTAGCGATGGTGAGATTGCTGCAAGAATAGTAAGCGCAAAATCAAAATAAATATTTATAATTCAAAAAGGTCAGTTATCTGACCTTTTTATATTGCAAATTTTTCTGTTTTCTAGTTCGAAATAGAAGTATTCGGCGTAATAATTGTTCTCGTTTTTGCAGTAGATAAGCCCCACTTCGCAAGGCTTTCTAAACTCGGGGGGCGGGAACACGCCAATATAATCTCCAAAAAACCCTTTTAAGTATGAAGCGTTGTTTTTTAGCTCTTCGTTTAAGAAATCTTGGACGGGTCCACCAACTAACAGCTCTTCTAAAAAAGCGTATGGCAAAAGATTAGTGCAAAGAGCATCAACGCTATAATTTTCATCACGCCTTAGAATAGCGTTTTTTGAAATAAGTTTATCACCCGAATAATCCCATTCGGTGATAAGTGTGTGTTTTGCAATATCTAAAAACTTATGCGTGGTTTTTAATCCATTTTCAAAACACACGTCACAGACGCTTTGTGAAAAAACTTTTATAATTTTGTCTTCAAGCAAAAAGCAAAATAAAAGACTTTTTTCTCCCAAAAAACGCACGGCTACAAACTGCTTTGCCCCTAACGTGAACGGGGTAATAACGGCATCGCAGTCAGCTATAAACAACCTTTCTGCATAAAAATCGGTTGGCGTTTCAATAGACAGTTTAAGCCCGTTTTCTCTAAAAACCGTGACTACTGCAAATGGGTATTTTTGCTGAGCGATTATGCTAAAAGGAGCAAAAGAAGCTAAATTTACAACGTTAATGACAAAGGCGCCTTTAAGGTCGGTTATTATTATTCCGTCCGGTGGAGAGTTTAAAAAATTGTCGTCAAGCATAAAATTAGTGGGATAATCCGTTCGGTTAAGTGGGCACACTTCAATAAAGCAGTCGCTTGTCAAATCAAACTTTTTTAAGCTTTTATCAATTTTGCCAGCGTACACGCCGTTTATCTTTATAACTGCCGTCAACTCTGAAATAAAATAATATAGCATTATAATAAAAGGTATGTATAATTTAATTTTATTATGTCAATAATTTACCCACAAAGACTTTTTTAGGGGGAAAATTATGGATAAAATTTATGGATATAAACAAAAAGACGTTATTGGGCTTGCTGAGTTTTTGACTAAAAAAGGGTCTCGTTCGTTATCTAGCGTATTTGCTGAGTATGGCGCAACGTTCGGCAAGGCAAAAGGAACAGTTAGGAATTTATATTATGCTTTGGCAAAAAAATCTAATTTAGATAAGGAATTTTGCGATAAATATTTAAACGGCAAACCGATTAAAATTAGCAAAATTGTGGAATTTGATGAAAGGGAAGAAAGGTCGCTTATTAAAACCATTCTTAAGTCCAAAACAGAGGGAAAGTCGGTTAGAAAAATTATTATGGAAATGGCAGGTGATGACGTGAAAAAGGCACTCAGATACCAAAACAAGTTCAGAAACGCCATAAAAACCAAGCCACAAATGATAGCTGAAATTACAAAGGAAATTGAAAGCGAAGGGGGAAGGGTGGATTATTTTATTAAAAAAGAAAAACCCCTAACCATAATCAGCCCACAGCAGTTCGATAAGTTAAAAGCAGAAATTGACGGACTAGTTCAAAGGATATCAAATAAAATAAAAAAAGAAAACGAATATCTTAAACAAAGAATAGGCGTTTTAGAAAACGAAAACCTTAAACTTATCTCGCTTTTATATGGCAGTGAAAGCTCTGGCGATGCAAGGAAATTTTTTAAAAACAAGACCGATAAACAGTTTATAAATTAATTAGCTATATTAATCTTGCTCAAACGAAAAAATTGTTCCGTTTGAGCATTTTTCGTTTGACTTTTGGGAAGTATACGTATATAATATTAATTGCAACTAATTTGGTTGCAATTAAGGGATAAAAAAATGAAATTGTCATCAAAAACGCATTATGGGCTTATGGCCTGCCACATCTTAGCAAAAAACTATCCTGACGGATTGGTTAGTGCAAGTGTGCTTGAAAAAAGCATTGCCGTATCGGGAAAGTATATAGAAAAGATATTAAGAATGCTGTCGGCTAGGGGAATTGTTAGTGCAAGTCGTGGCGCAAATGGTGGATATTATTTGGCAAAAGCACCAAAAGATATTACTATTGGCGAAGTGGTTAGAGCCTTAGAAGACGATATGGAAATCATAGAATGCGTAAGCAAAGACAGTAAATGCAAGTGCTGTCCGACAAGCAACGTTTGGAAAAAACTTTACGACGGAATAAACGAGCTTTTGGATAGTATGAACTTAGAACAGATGATAAACGGTGAAGTGCGTTAAAGGAGAATAAATGAACACACCTATATATTTTGACCACGCTGCAACAACGCCTGTTTGCAAAGAAGCGTTAGAAAAAATGCTCCCTTATTTTACCGACGTGTTTGGCAACCCAAACAGTCAACACGCCTTTGGTAGAGAAAGTGCAAAGGCTGTGGACTCGGCAAGGGATAGCATTGCAAAAATTATAAACTGCAAGCCAAGCGAGTTGTATTTTACAGCTGGTGGCACGGAAAGTGACAACTGGGCACTTAGGGGCGTTGCACACGCTTATAAAGACAAGGGAAACCATATTGTTATAAGTCCAATCGAGCATGCCGCAATGATAGAAACAGCAAAAGCACTAAAAAAAGAAGGTTTTGTTGTTGACTTTATGAAGGTGGACGAATACGGTTTCGTTGACTTAGAACACTTAAAGAGCATTGTAAAAAAAGGCACGATTTTCGTGGGCTGTATGCTTGCAAATAACGAAGTGGGAACTATTGAGCCAATAAAAGAAATTGCTGAGATTGCACACTCGGTTGGCGCAATTTGCTTTACTGATGCCGTTCAAGCTGCTGGCGTTTTAAAGATTGACGTAAAAGATTTGGGCGTGGACCTTATGAGTATGAGTTCGCACAAAATTTACGGACCAAAAGGCGTGGGTGCGCTATACATTAGAAACGGCGTTAAAGTTCAAAGCATTTTAACGGGTGGGCATCAAGAGAGAACAAAGCGTGGTGGCACAACTAACGTGGCTGGAATAGTCGGTTTTGCCACGGCGTTTGAAATTGCAGATAAGGAGTTAGAGCAAAACTTTGAATACGTGTCTGGTTTAAGAGACCACTTTATCGATAGAGTGCTTAACGAAGTTCCGTTTGTTAAACTTAACGGACCAAGAGAAAACAGACTTCCTGCAAATGCAGACTTTTCGTTTAAGTTTATAGAAGGCGAATCAATTTTGTTTAGCCTTGACTTAGCTGGAATATGCGTGTCATCAGGTTCGGCTTGTTCTTCTGGCTCATTAGAGCCATCGCACGTGCTACTCAGTTTAGGGCTTCCTGAAGAACTTGCGCACGGCTCTATAAGATTTTCGTTTGGAAAGCACAATACTATAGAAGAAGTTGACTATGCAGTAGAAACAATAAAAACGGCGGTTTCTAGACTTAGAGAAATGTCGCCACTGTTTAAAAGCGAAGGAGAAATTAAGTATGTATAATGAAAAAGTAATGCAAGCCTTTCAAAACCCAAAAAACGTTGGTGAAATAGAAAATGCAAGTGGTGTTGGCACGGTTGGTAATGCCAGCTGTGGCGATATTATGCAAATTTCACTCAAAATCGAAAACGATATTATCGTTGATGCAAAGTTTAAGACTTTTGGCTGTGCTGCAGCAATCGCAACAAGCTCAACTGCAACCGATATGATTATTGGTATGACTATTGAAGAAGCTTTGAAAGTAACAAACAAAAAGGTTATCGAGTGTTTAGGTGGTCTTCCATCACAAAAAATCCACTGCTCAGTATTAGCAGAAGAAGCAATTAAAAAGGCTATTGAAGATTATATGGCAAAGAAAAACGCCTAAGCATGCCTAAACTTCGCTTTTGCATCGTTTACTGACTGCAAATTGACTTAAATAAGCATGTATAATATCGACAAAATTCGCACATAATAACTCTTAAAAGGGGGAGTTATGGACGATAAGTTTTTATGTGGTATGCTTCTTGGCGTTATAGGTGGCGCAGTCTTAGCAACAAATTCTGCTAAAACTCGCCAAATGGTTAAAGACGGTCAAGAACAAGTTAAAGAAAAGCTTCAAGATGTTGCAAAATCGAACAAGAAAAACAATCAAGATTAATTATAAAATGGCAGTGGTAATCTCTGCCATTTTTATTTTAAAATCATTGCATTATTTGTTAAAAATATGTTATAATAAAATCGTGGAAAGATTTTTGTGTTTAGATATAGGCGAAAAGAGAATTGGCATTGCTGTTTCAGACCCGTTTAACAGTTATGCCTTGCCCGTTCAAACCTATAATAGAAAAAACCTTAAAACCGATTTAGAATATATCAATGCCTTAGTCAAAGAAAAAGGCGCAACAGCGCTTGTTTGTGGTCTTCCCGTTAATTTTGACGGCACAGACTCTATTCAAACAAAAAGGGCAAAGTTTTTTATAGAAAAGTTAAAAGAAACTATCGGAATTGAGATTTTTGAAGTGGACGAGCGTTGCACGTCTATTGAAGCCGAAGAAGTTCTTATTGAGCAAGGTAAACGTAGGGAAGAGCGAAAGGGCTTGGTTGACAGCTTGGCTGCCGCATCTATTTTGCAAGGATACTTAAACGATAAAAATAAAAAAAGATAATAAAAGGAGAATTATTATGAGCGATAAAGAAAAGAAATGTACTTGCGGTTGCGATGAACACAACCACGAAAACTGTGAATGTGAACACGACCACGATTGCGACTGCGGTTGCGAATGTGAAGACGAAATCGTTGAACTTACAACAGAGGACGGAAAGAAACTAAAGTTCTATTTTGTTGGAACGATAGAATATAAGGGCAAAAATTACTCTGCTTTTGAACCTGCTGAACAAATAGATGGTATTGAAGATGATGACCTTATTATCTTTGAACTTTCTGGCGATGATGAAGAAACAGCAGACCTTCTTCCTATAGAAGACGAAGCACTTTTAGACGAAGTGTTTGAAGAATTCTGCAGGGTTTTAGATGAAGACGAAGCGGCAGATGAAGCAATGAGTTTGGAAACAGACAAATAAATAAAAACACTAGAAAGAAACAGTCGAAAAGGCTGTTTCTTTTTTTTACAAAAACTTCCAAAAAAACAAGGCTAAATGTTAAAGCACAACAATAAATGTTAGTTATTCACAAATTAAAAAAATAATTAAAAAAATTGTTTAAAATTTTCAAAAATCGGTTAAAATAACTTTACAAATTTTGTCGAATAATGTATATTATTACTGTCAAAAGGCGAAAGTCGTTTTGGCATTGAAATCACTCATCATTTTCCCCCTTATCATATATTATTCAGGAAGCAGTAACTTGTAGTTATTGCTTTTTGAATTTTAAAAGCAAAAAAGGAAAATTATGTAAATATTTCACACGAACACTGCTTACTTCTCATACGCTAACGAGCCTAAAGCACTAAGATAAAAAACATTTTAATTTACAAAGGGTATTGAAATAAACAACAAAATATGTTAAAATATACAAAAGGGGGAAATGAAAATGCAAAAAACTGAAAATAGCAATGGTGTAAAGAAAAGTACGAGTTACAAGGTTTTAAAAATTATATCTTTGCTAATATACATTGTTCTTCTTGCTTTTTTACTTATTGAGTTTATTCCAATAATTTTAGAAACAGATATAACAAAGCAAAAAACAATGCTTGTCTTTTTTATTATGTTTATTTTAATTATAATCGGTGGCATAGGGGCAATATTAAACACCATCGTTTCTTTGATAGGTTTATCATTGACAATTAAAAACAGAAAAAAAGAAGACAATAAAGGCAGTTTGATATTTTTTATAATAATGACAATTTTGCCAATATTTACAGAAATTATATTTTTTATAGCCTGCAAACTAATATCTTAAAATTAGAGCGCTCCAAATTTTTGAAGGGGCGCATTAAATTTTTAAAAACTTATAAAAAATAGTTGACTTTATCACTTTAGCGTGCTAAAATGATAAAGTAAAATAAAAGTGGACCGAAAGGTCACGTAGTTTTATAAAGGAAAGTAGATATGGAAAATTTTGATATTAAAAAATTTGACGGCTTATTTGAGGCAATACTTAAACTAAAAAGCACAGATGAGTGCAGAAGGTTTTTTGAAGACGTTTGTACTATAAAAGAACTTGAAGATATATCGCAAAGGTTAGAAGTTGCAAAATTGCTTAGTGAAGGCAACAACTATCAAGAAGTTTCTAAGGCGACGGGGGCAAGCACTGCAACGATAAGTAGAGTTAATAAGTGTTTGCAATATGGCAAAAACGGTTATCAAATTGTGCTTAAAAATAGCTAAGGGGAAAAGTAATATGAATTTAGATTTAGTTTTAAGAGATGATGAAAGAGCGATTTTCAAACTTCGTTCACTTTACGGCAAATATGGTTATACTCAATATAAAATGAGCAAGTTTGAAGAATATGATTTATATGCACTTAATAAAGAGTTTTTAGTTTCTGATAACATTATTACTTTTACCGATACAGACGGCAAACTTATGGCACTAAAGCCAGACGTAACTTTGTCAATTATCAAAAACGGCACGGACAGTAAGAAAGGCGTGCAAAAAGTTTTTTATGATGAAAACGTTTATAGGGTTTCTAAGGGCACAAAATCGTTTAAGGAAATTATGCAAGCAGGCTTAGAGTGTGTGGGCGACGTTGACGACTATGCCGTTTTAGAAGTTATTATGCTTGCTATAAAAAGCCTTGAGATTATCTCAAGCGAATACGTTTTAGACCTGTCTAGCCTAGATATATTAAACTGTATATTTGATAAGGCAAACTTAAGTGCAAGTGCAAGAAAACAAATAATAGCATACTTGTCGCAAAAAAACGTTAAGGGCGTTGAAGACGTTTTAAGTGGTGAAGGCGTGTTAGAAAGCGACAAAAAACTATTAAAGGCATTGGTTTTAACTTATGGCTCGCCAAAAAAAGTTCAAAAAGTGCTTAGCGAGTTTGAGCTTAATGATAGCACAAAAAATGCAGTTGATAAACTCTTTGACCTAGTTGACGACCTTGATAAACTTGGGCTTGGCGACAAAATCAACATTGATTTTTCGGTTGTAAACGATTTAAATTACTACAATGGTTTAGTGTTTAAGGGTTTTGTTAGTGGGTTTGCAAACAGTATTTTATCTGGTGGACAATACGATAAACTTATGCAAAAGATGAACAAGAAATCTCGTGCAATCGGCTTTGCCGTGTATCTTGATGAACTTTCAAAACTTAAAACAGTGGCAAACGAATACGACGTGGACGTTGCTATTGAGTATGGCAATGCAGATAGAAAACAAGTGATAGAGCTTGTGGATAAACTAACAAAACAAGGCAAAAGCGTGCTAGCTGAAAAACAAATTGCAGGTGGCGTTCGCTATAGAGAGATTATTAGATTATAGGAGAAAAAATAGTGAAAACTATGCTTAATATTGCCTTGCCAAAAGGTAGGCTTGGCGAAAAAGTTTACGATATGTTTGAAAAGGCAGGATTCCCTTGCCCATCAATCAAAGAAAACAATAGAAAACTCATTTTTGAAAACCAAGAAGTGGGAGTTAGATATTTTTGGGTTAAACCATCAGACGTTGCAATTTACGTTGAGCGTGGCGCAGCAGATATTGGCGTTGCAGGAAAAGACATTTTGCTTGAATATAACCCAGACGTTTATGAACTTTTAGACCTTAATATCGGAAAGTGCGACATGGCTGTTGCAGGAAAGGCAGGCTTTATCGACGACAGAACTAAAACTTTGACAGTCGCAACAAAGTTTGCGAGTATTGCTAAAAAATATTACGCTAGCCGTGGCAGAGAGATAGATATTATTCACCTTAACGGCTCTATCGAACTTGCGCCTATTTTGGGACTTTCTGACGTTATAGTGGATATTGTTGAAACAGGCTCAACGCTAAAGGCAAACAAACTTGAAGTTGTTGAAAAGTTTTTGCCTATTTCGGCAAGGCTTATCTCAAACAAGGTAAGTTTTAAGTTCAAGGGCAAAATTATAGAAAAAATCATAAACGAACTTGCAAAGCAAACGGAGAACTAATATGATTAAAATATTAAAAGAAGGCGTAAGCAGTAGGGAAGAAATTTTTTGCCCAAACGAAATGAAAATCGACGTTGAAGAGATTGTTAGTCAAATTATTGATAACGTTATTAAAAACGGAGACAAAGCGCTTTTTGAATATGCCTTAAAGTTTGATAAGGCAAAATTAACAAGCTTAGAAGTCACTAAAGCCGAAATAGAAAAGGCTGTAGAGAGCGCAGATAAAGAGTTTTTAAGAATTTTAAATAGAGCAAAGCAAAATATTTATGAGTTTCACCAAAAACAATATAGAGAAGGCTTTGAAATAAGAAAGGAAAATGGTATAATTTTAGGGCAAAAGGTTATTCCTATTGAAAAGGTAGGGCTTTACGTTCCTGGTGGCACGGCAGTTTATCCATCAACAGTTTTAATGGACGCTATCCCAGCAAAAATTGCAGGCTCATCTAAAATCGTTATGGTAACGCCACCTGATAAAGATGGAAAAGTTAACCCAGACATTTTGGTTGCAGCCTCTGTTGCCGGTGTTGATAAGATTTATAAGGTGGGTGGCGCAGGTGCAATAGCTGCGCTCGCTTACGGAACGGAAACGATAGAAAAGGTTGATAAAATTGTTGGGCCTGGAAACACCTTTGTTGCAACGGCTAAAAAGCAAGTGTTTGGAAAGGTTTCAATTGATATGATTGCCGGCCCAAGCGAGATTATGATTGTGGCAGACAAAAATAACGATGCAAAGTGCATTAGTGCAGACCTTTTATCTCAAGCCGAACACGACAAACTTGCATCAGCAGTTCTTATAACGGATAGCGAAGAACTTGCTTATAAGGTTAGAGATGAATTAGAAGTTCAAATATCAAAACTTTCAAGAAGTGAGATTGCAAGAACTTCTATTGATGATAACGGAAAGATTATTATCGCAAAGGACGTTGAAAGCGCTATTGAAATTGCAAACGAGATTGCGCCAGAGCACTTAGAACTTTGCATTGACAATGCATATGACTATATTGATAAAATCAAAAATGCTGGCTCTGTATTTTTGGGCAAGTTTTGCCCAGAAGCACTTGGCGACTATATGGCAGGGCTAAACCACACACTTCCAACAAGTGGGACGGCAAGGTTTTCAAGCCCACTTTCAGTTGATGATTTTATCAAAAAAATGCAATACGTGTATTACACAGAAGATGCGTTAAAAGATATTTACAAAGACGTTGATTATTTTGCTAAAAAAGAAGGACTAACGGCACACGCAAAGAGTGCTACAATAAGGTTTGATAAAGATGAGTAGATTTTTAAATGAAAGAATAAATAGTTTAACCCCTTATGAACCTGGTGAACAACCAAAGCAAAGGGAATATATCAAGCTCAATACAAACGAATCACCATATCCACCATCAAGAAAGGGCTTGGAGCTTGTAAAGTCTCAAGCTGAACTTTCGTATCTTTATCCAGACCCAAACTGCACGGAACTCACTTCGCTTTTGGCAAAAGAGCTTGGTGTTAAGGATAGTCAGGTAATCCTTACAAACGGCTCTGATGAAGTGTTAAACTTTGCGTTTATGGCTTATTGTGACCAAAATACTCCTGCAGTTTATAACGATATAACTTACGGGTTTTATAAGGTGTATGCAAAACTAAACGGAGTGGAAAGCACGGTTATCCCACTAAAAGATGATTTTTCAATAGACGTTGATGCGTTTATTAAAGCAAAAGGCACACTTATTATTGCAAACCCAAACGCTCCAACAGGACTTTTACTGCCACTTGCTGAAATTGAAAGAATTTTAAGTTCAGACCCAAATAGAGTGGTTATCGTTGATGAAGCGTATATTGATTTTGGTGGAGAAAGCGCAGTTAGTCTTATTGATAAATACGATAACTTGCTTGTAACTCAAACATTTTCAAAATCACGTTCACTTGCAGGGGCAAGGCTTGGTTTTGGCGTGGCAAACGAAAAGATTATATCTGACCTTATGCGCATTAAATATTCAACCAATCCTTATAACGTAAACAGGCTTACAATGGCAATGGGTATGGGCGCTGTTTTAGACAAGGAATATTTTGAAAATAATTGCAAAAACATTATTAAAAATAGAGAGCAAACAAAACTTGAACTTGAAAAATTAGGTTTTGTTGTCACCGACTCAAAGGCAAACTTCTTGTTTGCAAAGACAGATAAAATCGATGGAAAAAATCTTTATCTTAAACTAAAAGAAAAGGGCGTTTTAGTAAGGCACTTTGATAGCGATAGGATAAGAGAATATATTAGAATTACAGTTGGAAGTAGTACGCAAATGAAGGCGTTTATCAGTGCTACTGCTGACATTTTGGAGGAATTATGAGAAAGGCAGAAATCAAAAGAAAGACAGGTGAAACAAACATCAGCTTAAGTCTTAACCTTGACGGAAGTGGCAAGGGCGATATTAACACAGGTTGTGGTTTTTTAGACCATATGCTAACGCTTTTTAAAAAGCACGGCTGTTTTGACCTTACCGTTAAAGCTAAGGGCGACACAAACGTTGATTATCACCACACTGTAGAAGATATCGGCATTTGTTTAGGTCAAGCATTTAAAAGTGCGCTTGGCGACAAGGCAGGTATCGTTAGATATGGCGACACAACTCTCCCTATGGATGAAGCGCTTATCTTAACTGCCGTTGACGTGTCTGGAAGGGGCTTTTTCGTTCAAGACATAAACATAAATTCAAACAAGGTTGGCGACTTTGACACCGAACTTGTAAACGAGTTTTTGATTGCATTTAGTTATAATGCTGGTATTACTTTACACGTTAGACAAATAACAGGCTCAAACGCACACCACATTATCGAAGGCATTTTCAAGAGTCTTGCTAGAACTCTTAAAAAAGCAGTTGCTATCGATATTGCTTTGGGTGGCGCAATTCCATCTACTAAAGGGGTGCTTTAATGATTGTAATTGTTGATTATGGCGTGGGCAACTTGTTTTCTCTTGTAAGTTCATTTTCGGCAATAGGTGAAAAGGCAATAGCTACTAACGACGTTGAGTTAATAAAAAAAGCAGATAAAATCGTGCTCCCTGGGGTTGGCGCTTTTGAAGATGCGTCAAAAAAACTTTTTGAAAGTGGGCTTGCCGAAGTTGTTATAGAGCAAGTAAAGTTAGGAAAACCCTTGCTTGGCATTTGCCTTGGTATGCAACTTTTGTTTGAGAAAAGTTTTGAGTATGGCGAGCATAAGGGTTTGGGTCTTATCAAAGGGCAAATAAAACCGATTGAAGGCGTTATCCCTAAAGGCTATAAAATTCCACACATTGGTTGGAACGCACTTAATTTTGTTAAAAAGGATAGCAAAATATTTAAGAACATAAACGACGGCGATTACGTTTATTTTGTTCACTCTTATTATGCTACTGATTGCGATGAAAGTGTTAATGCAACTGCTGAATATGGAGCTGTGCTTACGGCAAGTGTAGAAAGTGACAACGTTTATGGCTGTCAATTCCACCCAGAAAAGAGTGGCACGGTTGGACTAAATATTTTAAAGGCGTTTTGCCAAATGGAGAACTAAAAGATGAAACTTTTTCCAGCAATCGACCTATTTAACGGCAAAGCCGTTAGACTTTATAAAGGCGATTACGAAAAAATGACTATATATAGCGAAAATCCATCTGAAATTGCAGTAGATTTTTATAACAAGGGCGCTCTTTTTATGCACGTTGTTGACTTAGAAGGGGCGCTAAAAGGTGGAACGCCAAACCTTGAAACAATAAAAAAGATTGTTTCTGCAACAGATGCGTTTGTTGAAGTGGGTGGTGGTATTAGAAGCCTTGAAGTTATAAAAACTTACGTTGATGCAGGCGTTGATAGGGTTATTCTTGGCACGGCTGCCGTTCAAGACCCTGAGTTTTTATCTGAAGCTGTTGAAAAGTTCGGCGACAAAATTGCAGTTGGGGTGGATATTAAAGACGGGTTTGTTGCAATTAAGGGTTGGACGGAAAAATCAACCTATACCGGTCTTGAATTTTGCAAAAAGATGCAAGATATGGGCGTTAAAACCATAATTTGCACCGATATTAGTAAAGATGGGGCAATGCAAGGCACAAACCACGAACTTTATAAAACTTTAAAAGAAAACTTGAATATTCAAATTATTGCATCGGGTGGCGTGTCTAGTATTGAAGATATTAAAAGGCTAAAACAAACTGACGTTTACGGTGCAATTATAGGCAAGGCTTATTACACGGGGGATATAGACCTAGTAGAAGCATTAAAGGTGGCAAGATGATTACAAAACGAATTATTCCTTGTTTAGACGTAAAAAACGGCAGAGTTGTTAAGGGCGTTAATTTTAGTGGACTTGCAGACGTTTCTAGCCCAATAGAACTTGGCAAATATTATAGTGATAACGGCGCAGATGAACTTGTGTTTTATGACATAACTGCATCTTTTGAAAAGAGAGAACTTTTTACCGACATACTAACCGAGGTTGCTAAAACCATTTTTATTCCACTAACAGTTGGTGGTGGCATAAACACGCTTGATGACTTTGATAGGGTGCTTAAGTGTGGTGCAGATAAGGTTAGCGTTAACTCAGGCGCTATCAAAAACCCAAACCTAATTTACGATGCTGCAAAAAGATATGGCGACCAATGCGTTGTTTTATCGGTTGATGCCAAAAGAGTGGGAGATAGGTTTACTGTCTTTGCTAAAGGTGGCAGAGAAAACACAGGTATTGATATGATAGAGTGGGTAAAGCGTGGCGTTGATAACGGCGCAGGCGAAATAGTTTTAAACTCTATTGATACAGACGGCGTTAAGGGTGGCTTTGACTTAGAAATGTTAAAAAAAGTTTCAGAGAGTGTTAGTGTGCCTGTTATTGCATCTGGTGGGGCTGGTAATATTCAGCATTTCATAGATTTATTTAACGCTTTACCAAACGTAGATGCTGGGCTTGCCGCATCAATTTTCCATTTTGGGCAAGTTAAAATAGATGAACTTAAAAAAGAATTAAGAAAAAATAATATTCCTGTTAGAATATAAAGGACGGATAGTTATGATAGATATTGAAAAGTTAAAATTTGATAGTGACGGACTTATTCCTGCAATCGTGGTTGATGCTATTTCAAAAAAGGTGTTAACCCTTGCGTATATGAACAAAGAAAGTTTAAAAATCACAATGGAAAAAAACCTAACTTGTTTTTATTCTAGGTCAAGAAAAGAACTTTGGCTTAAGGGCGAAACAAGTGGCAATTATCAACACGTTGTGTCAATCACAGCCGATTGCGATAACGATGCGCTAGTTGTTATGGTTGAAAAGGACGGCCCAGCTTGTCATTTAGGCACAGATAGTTGCTTTAATAACCGTTTATATGCAAACGAAGACAAAAAAGAATTCTCTTACGAGGCACTTTTTGAACTTATTAAGGGCAGAAAGACAGACAAGAAAGAAGGCTCTTATACAACTTATCTATTTGAAAAGGGTTTAGATAAAATCTTAAAAAAGGTTGGCGAAGAGTGCACTGAAGTTATTATCGCTGCAAAGGCGAACGACAAAAAGAAAACAATTTATGAAATTGCAGACCTTTGCTATCACACGCTTGTTCTTATGATAGAAGCTGGCATCTCGCTTGAAGACATACACAAAGAACTATCTTCTCGCCACGTAATAGACCACAAAATCAAACAGGAGAAAATGACTAAATGAGTTTAGCCATTGACAAAAAAGATTTATATAAAATCGACCTTCATATGCACACAAACTTTTGTGACGGCAAAGATAGTCCTGAGCAAATGGTTTTAAGCGCAATAGATAAAGGCTTAAAGGTGGTGGGGGTCACTTGCCACTCTTACACGCATTTTGAAGAGGGCTGTTCTATCACGCCACAAAACGAGCAAGAGTTTATTGATGAAATGAATAGACTAAAAGAAAAGTATTTAGGCAAAATCAAGGTGCTTTGTGGGATAGAGTGGGACTTATGCACAACTTCAAGTGTGGGCAAGTATGATTATATAATCGGCTCTATGCACTATTATAGAAGGGGCAATGAGTTTTACCCTGTGGATAAAAGCAAAAAGGATTTTATAAATAGCGTAAACACCCTTTTTAACGGCGATTATTACTTGGCCTCTGAAGAATATTTTGATAACGTTGCAAATATTGTGAAAAAAACAAATTGCGACATTATAGGACACGTTGATTTAGTGGCAAAGTTTAACGAGGGAAATAATCTTTTTGATGAAAATAACGATAGGTATATCTCGGCTTATAAAAAAGCAGTAGATAGGCTTGTAAAGTTCGATAAACCTTTTGAAATTAACACGGGCGTTATTTCAAGGGGATATAGAAAAGCGCCTTATCCAGCAAAACAAATTTATGATTATATTAAACTTAAAGGTGGAAAGTTTATTCTTTCAAGCGACAGTCATTCAAAAGAAAACGTTGCTTTTGAGTTTGATAAGTGGAAAGAACTTTTATAATTTATTATGGCAAATTGGTTAGATTCAGCGTTTTTTAGTTTTGACAAAGCGTTTTTGGTTTTTATGAGCAAACTTGAAGGTTTGGCAGGTGGCTTTTTAACGCCGTTTTTTAAGTTTGTGTCTTTCTTTGGCGAAGGTGGGATATTTTTAATCATTTTATCTATTTTTCTTATGCTTTTTGCAAGAACTAGAAAAATGGGTATAGCGATGCTCCTTGCAATAGGGGTTGGCGCACTGCTAACAAACGTTATTATAAAAAATTCGGTTGCAAGAATAAGGCCGTTTAATGCCGACCCGTTATACACTTCGTTTTGGCAAAAGGCAGGGGCTACTATTGTTGGCGAATATTCCTTCCCATCAGGGCATGCCACCGTTACAATGACAAGTATGACGGCGCTCTTTTTATCTTCTAATAGCAAAAAGAAAAGTTGGGCTGTGTATATTTTCGTTTTGATAACTTGTATGTCAAGAACGTATTTAATTGTCCATTATTTAACCGATATTATCGGTGGACTTATTGTTGGCGCAGTTGCTGGCACAGTAGGTTATTATTTATGTAAATATTTTTATAGTTTGTTTAATAAACACAGCCAAAAAAAGTTCTGTGCATTTATGCTAAATGCCGATATAAAAAACTTGTTTAAGAAAAAAGATAAAGAATAAAAATAAGAGTGTAAATTCAATTAAAGTTGAATTTACACTCTTTTTGTTTGCGATAAAGTTTTTATTTTATTTCTTTATTAAATTGTTTTTGGATTTCACCTAAATTCAGGCATTTCATTATGATGTCTATAATAGTCTTAGCATCTTCTTTACAATCGTTTTTAATCCAATCAATCATTATTGCGCCTAAACCCGATAGATAAAAACTAAGCATATATTTTTGCTGGGTTTTTGGAACTGAAAATCTATCTAAAATAGGCTCAAAAATGTTTTTATAAAGATGATTTATAACGGTTTTTTCTTTCAGTACGTTAGGCTGAGAATAAGCAATTTTATAAACGGCTTTGTTTTCTTTTAAAAACTCTAGATAAGGCAATAAATATTGTGGGGTGATAAGCACTAAATCTTGTAGTTTAGAAGTTCTTATAATGCCTTTATCCATAATTTTGTCATTAAACTTTTTTTGGATTTTATTTCCCACGTATTCGATGCATTCAGATAATAAGTCGTCTATAGTTTGATAGTGCAAATAAAAAGTTGAGCGATTTACTCCTGCTTTTTCGCAAATTTCTTTTACAGTTATAAAGGAATAATCTTTTTTTTCAAGCAACAAAATTAAGGCTTCATCCATTAAGCAAGCAGTATTATAATATTTACTTTCTGTTTTATTTAATTTGTTGCTTTGCATTTTTATTCCTCCTCAGCAATTTCTTTTGCTAAACTAATAATATCAGAGCCATATTTTTGCTTGCCTTTTTCAAGCATCTTTTTATAAATAGGGTAGTTAATTCCACAACCTACTAATCCTATAATTCCAACAACTATGCCTATTATCATTGATAAAACCGTTTTACCACCTATAGCTCCCATACATAAACTCATGCCCGTTCCTAAGATAAGGGCGCATATAATACCAAAAGTAAAAGTAAAAATTTCGGCTGGTTTTTTTGCCTTTTGGTCAAGTTTTTTTAGAGCAATAACCTTTGATGTTTTTTTAGGTGCATACTCGTTTGCAATTTGTTCTGCGTAAATTTTGTCTGTGTTCATTTTTTTATCTCCTTTTTGTTTTGATACCATTATTATACCAATAGCATTTCAAAAATTAACCAACATTAAAAATCAAAAGTGTTGATTTAAGAAGACACCTTTATTTTAGCACATTTTCGCCAAAAAAAGACAAAGGACATCATAAATTGTCGAAAGAAAGCATAAAATTTATTATTCTAATTTTTGGGGGAATAATATTTTGTGCGAAGATATTAAACAAAGGGTTTTAAAAGAAGCAAACTATATTGCCGAAACAAACGCAACGGTAAGGGAGACTGCAAAAATTTTTCATTTTTCTAAGTCAACAGTGCATAAAGACGTTGCAGAGCGTCTTAAATTTATAGATAAGGAGTTATACAAAATGGTTAAAAAGGTTTTAGAAAAAAACCTTAGCGAAAGGCATATCCGTGGTGGTTTGGCGACAAAGAAAAAGTATGAAAAACAAATCAATTAAAATAATTGACAAAAAATTAAATTTATATTATACTTAATTTGAAAAATACCTAAACTAAAAGGTGCGCCTGATAGCGAAGGGGAAGATAAAGGAATTTGCAAGGCAAATGGCCTTGTTTAATCACGTTCCTCCCTTTTGCCATGCGAAAGGGAGTTATTTTTTTTCGAGGCTTTTTCTCTTCGCATAGCAAAATTTTAATGGAAAAAAACTGTGTAATACTTCTCGTTTTGCTCGGCTTAAAAGCCTAAAAGTTTAGCTTAAAAAAGGAGAAATCGTATGAAAAAATTTTTAACCATGATTTTAAGCGTAATGCTATTGGTGGTGGCTGTTTTTGGCGTTGGGTGTAAAGATAATTCAAATAAAGATTATACCTTTATGGTGCCAGACGGGGCACCAGCGCTTGCAGTTTCTGAGCTTATTTATAATAATGATAACTTGGGTTTAGATAAAAAGGTTAATTACAGTGTAATTCAAGCAAAACAAGTACATCCAAATTTGTCAGATGGAAAGGCAGACTTTATTATTGCGCCAGTAAATCTTGCAAGTCAAAATTATAAGGCAAATGGCAACGATTACGTTATGGTTGCAGTTATAACTCACGGAAACTTTTATATTTTAAGCACAACTCAAATTTCAGCTCAAGACTTAAAAGGCAAACAAATTGCTGTGCCAAATCAAGGAGCTGTTCCTGATTGGACTTTCAAAATGGTTTTGGAAAAAAATGGAATATCATATACTTCAGGTCAAGATAAAGTAAATATTAATTATTATCAAGACGGTGCTCAGGTGGTTCAGTTTATTATGGCTGGAAGTGAAACGATAGGGCTTGTTCCAGAACCAGCCGCAAGCAATTTGGAAAAGAACTACCTAAACAACAAAGGACAAGCACTTTATAGATTAGACCTTCAACAGCTTTACGATAGCGAGGCTATGGCTTATCCACAAGCCGTTTTAATGGTTAAAAAAAGCATCTTAACGGCAAATCCAAACCTAGTTAGCATTCTTGAAGATAAAATTACTTTAAGTGCAAGCTGGATGAAACAGAACGTGGCAAGCGCTGTTGATACAATCAACAATAACGGTGGTGCAACCTTAAATAAAAATGCACTCTCTGAAAGTGCGATTGATGGTTGTAAAATTTATTGGCAAAGCGCAATAGACGCTAAACTTTCGGTTAAAAATTATATAAATAAAATAGTAGAGATTGATAGTAATAAAGCAAGTGCCGTTAGCGATGATTTCTTTTACGTGGGCGCATAAAAATTGAATAATGAAAAAATTAAATAAACTTTTTAACTTAATATTGCCTATTTTTACTATACTCTTTTTACTAATATTGTGGAATATAGTGGCAAGGGTAGAAGACAACGAATACGTTGTGCCAACGGTTGAGGGCACGTTAAAAGAGCTTGTTAAATTATTTGGCGAAAAAAACTTTTATATTGCACTAGGGGGAACCTTAATTCGTAGTGTGATAGCCTTTTTGTTGTCTTTTATTGTTTCTTTTGTGCTTGCATATTGTGGGTCAAAAAGCGCTAAAGCAGAAAAACTTATTTTACCTGTTATAAGCATAACCAGAACTCTTCCGACAATAGCGATTGCGTGGCTATTAATTTTTTGGACTAATAAGCAAGTTGCACCTATCGTTATAACAATGCTTGTTGTTTTGCCAACGTCTTACACTCAAATTAAAGGCGCTTTGGATTCGGTGAATAAAAACACCATTGAGGCAGGAAAAGTTGACGGCGCAGGCTGGGGAAAAGTGCTATTTAAGATAGAACTTCCACAAATAGCGCCTGATATATTTAACGTAATCGGCAGTGGGCTTGCGCTTAATCTTAAGCTTATGGTGGCGGCAGAAGTTTTAAGTGCAACGATGAAATCTTTGGGGAATATGATAAACTTAGCAACGCCTTTTGAGGTGGCAAAAATCATTGCGCTATCTATAATAGTGCTTGTGGTGGGGCTAATAGTTGAGTTTTTATTCAATAAACTTTCAAAATGGTCAAGCAATTGGAAATAAAAAACGAAAAAGAAAAGCAAGCAATTCTTTTCTTTTTTCTTTTTAAAAACTTAATTTGTATTGACAAAATCAACCTGCTTTGATACAATTATATATAGTTGATTTTCTATTTTAGTTTGTAGGTAGAGTATGCCAAGATTTAAAATTGCAGACGTTGTGTTTAGCGTGGACTGTGTTTACGACTATACAAAATGGCTGTGCAGAGATTATGAATATTCGGGAGATGAAAAGGACGCTTTTAGCCTTAAAGTAGAGTTAAAAGACGTTTTAGCTGAGAAGAAAAATCTCCCAGACTTTCCAGACTATTTTGTGGAAAGCGTGTTTGTTTATAGAAAACTTTGCGAATACGTTTTAAATGAAGCAAACGGTCTAATCTTTCACTGCAGTTCAATTATGGTTGATGGTGGGGCATACGTGTTTACAGCGCCATCTGGCACGGGAAAATCAACACACGCAAGGCTTTGGAGAGAGCTTTTGGGCGATAAAGCCGTTATGATAAACGATGATAAGCCGATAATTAGATACGTTGACGGTGAGTTTTACGTTTACGGCACGCCGTGGATGGGAAAACATAATTTAGGTGCAAACGTTAGGGCAAAATTAAAGGCAATTTGTAAAATTCGCCAAGAAAAAGAAAATACTATTGAAAAAATAACGCCTCAGCAAATGCTTGT
This sequence comes from Christensenellaceae bacterium, assembly GCA_045587245.1. Taxonomy (GTDB): domain Bacteria; phylum Bacillota; class Clostridia; order Christensenellales; family Borkfalkiaceae; genus UBA1259. Next base: position 5,471 of record JAZNBU010000021.1, on the reverse strand, counting down.
GACAATATTAAATCAAACGTTAAGGCCAGAAAAATTAGAGAATATGGACAAACTTTTGACATTGATAGAAAAAATGTTAGAGAAAACCAAATTATATTCTCTCGGTTGCAATATCTCAAGTGAAGCGGCTGAGCTTTCGTATAATGCTATGGTAAAAGAGGTAAGCTATGAAGATTAAAGAAGGATTTGTTTTAAGAGAAGTTGCAGGAAGCTATATAGTCGTTGCCGTTGGAGAGGCTGTTAAAACTTTTAACGGTGTTATAAATCTAAATAAAACGGGTGCTCTTTTATGGAAAGAGTTAAGTAATGGCGGAGATGAAAACGCACTTTTAAAAGTGCTTTTAGATGAATACGACGTAGATGAAGATATAGCAAAAAAGGATATTGAAGCGTTTATTAAAAGGCTTCAAGACGCAAACTTGTTGGTATAAAGAAGGATACTATGGAAAAAAAGGGATTTGATAACGCAAAATATTTAGAAATGCAATCGGCAAAGATATTAGAGCGCATTGCAATGTTTGGGGGCAAACTCTATTTAGAGTTTGGTGGAAAACTTTTTGATGATTATCATGCGTCAAGGGTGCTTCCTGGCTTTGAGCCTGATAGCAAGATTAATATGCTTTCTCAACTTAAAGACCAAGCCGAAATTTTAATCGTAATCAACTCAAGCGATATAGAAAAGAACAAACAACGCAGTGACCTTGGCATAACTTATGACGTTGACGTGTTAAGGCTTATCGACATCTTCCTTAAAAAAGATTTTTACGTGGGAAGCGTGGTTTTAACAAAGTTTACATATCAGCCAAGCGCAATTGCCTTTCAAAAACGCCTTGAAATGCGTGGCATAAAAGTTTATCGCCATTATCCAATAGAAGGGTATCCATCAGAAGTTGAAAAAATCGTGAGTGATAATGGTTATGGCAAAAACGAATACGTTATAACTTCACGCCCACTAGTAGTTGTCACAGCGCCAGGTCCAGGCAGTGGAAAAATGGCGACTTGTCTATCACAGCTTTATCACGAAAACAAAAGGGGAATTAAGGCAGGATATGCTAAATACGAGACTTTCCCTATTTGGAATTTACCATTAAATCACCCTGTTAATATTGCATATGAAGCAGCAACTGCAGATTTAAACGATATGAATATGATTGACCCGTTCCATCTAGAAGCTTATGGTGAAAGGGCAGTTAACTATAATAGAGATATAGAAATTTTCCCTGTGCTATCTGCTATGCTTGAAAAGGTTTTGGGTAAAAGCCCTTATAAATCGCCAACCGACATGGGCGTTAATATGGCAGGATATTGCATAATCGATAACGACGTGGTGTTTAGCGCTTCAAAGCAAGAAGTGATAAGAAGATATTACTCAGCGCTTTTAGATTTGAGAAAAGGTAATGTCGGTAAAGACGTTATATCAAAAATAGAAGTGCTTATGCAAAAACTTCTCATATCAATAAACGACAGAGCCGTTGTAAAATACGCACTTGATAAAGCAAACCAAACGGGCGCACCTGCTTGTGCAATTGAGCTTCCAAACGGCAAAATAGTGACGGGAAGAACGGGCAAGCTTATGGGCGCAAGCGCAGCGGCACTGCTTAACGCACTCAAAGAACTTGCCGGCATTGACGATGACCTTGACATAATCTCGTGTAAGGTTTTAGAGCCTATCCAAATATTAAAAGTCAACCACATGGGCTCGGAAAACCCAAGGCTACACACAGACGAAATTTTGCTCTCGCTTGCAATTAGTGCTGCGACTGACCCGATTGCTAAAAAGGCAATGGAGCAACTCTCAAGCCTTAATGGAAGTGAATTCCACTCGTCAGTAATTTTATCGCATATCGACAAAAAGACGCTTAAAACGCTTGGAATAAACGTGACAAGCGAGCCAAAGAGGGAAAGTGAACTTGCCCTTGAAGATAAAAAATAAAAAGTAAAAAGGAACTGAATTACAGTTCCTTTTTTTGTATTATTTATTTGGAATAAAATTTTCAAAAATAACGTTTTTTGCGTAAGGCTTAACTATTTTATAATCTTTTTCATTTGTAATTGTCCAAGTTATAACGGGAATATTTTTGATTTTACTCTTTTTTAAGGGCAAATCTTCAAACGAATAACTTATAAAATCAGGTTTTATAACAAAGTTAAGTAGCATATTTTTAATCACTTGTCGCTTTATAAAAGGCAAGCCTTTAGAGTAAGTTTTTGTGCCTAAAATCCCACGGAGAAACTCAGGTGCAAGTTTTTTAACCCTTTTAACGTATAGTGGGTTAAAAGATTGAATTGCAAAATCGCCCTTATAAGACTTTAGCCTTTCTATTACCTTATCCACGTAAGAATTTGTTGGTTGGTCTTTAAGTTCTATTAAAAGTGGCACTTTGCCGTCAACAACCGATAATACTTCATCAAAAGTAGGTATGCCTTCGTTTGAGCCTTTAAGTTTAATAGATTTAAGTTCACTTGCAGTTTTTTCATAGATATAGCCTTTTTGCCCTGTCATACGCATTAAATCTTGGTCGTGAAAAGAAAACAATTCGCCGTCAATAGAAGAGTATAAATCAATTTCAATAGGGTAGCCGTTAATAACGGCATTTTTATAAGCAGAAAGAGAGTTTTCAACTATATTTTCTCCCCAAAGTCCTCTGTGGGCAATAGGTTTTGTTAAAAGCCAGCTATCACTTTTTAATCTCATAAAACACCCTTTTTAATTTACTTGCAAAAATTCCTTATTTAGTATATACTATTTAACGAACATTATATATTAAAAGGATTTTTATGTCAATAAATAAAGAAAATATCAGAAATTTCTGCATTGTGGCACATATAGACCACGGAAAATCAACTCTAGCAGATAGGCTTATGGAAAAAACAGGTCAGGTTTCAGAGCGTGATATGGAAGAACAGCTTTTAGACTCTATGGACTTAGAGCGTGAAAGGGGCATTACCATTAAACTTACGCCTGTTAGAATGTTCTATAAGGCAAAGGACGGCAAGGAATATATATTTATCCTTATTGACACCCCAGGTCACGTTGACTTTACTTATGAAGTTTCTCGTTCACTTAAGGCGTGCGAAGGCGCAATTCTAATCGTAGATGCAACTCAAGGCGTGCAAGCCCAAACACTTGCAAACGCTTATCTTGCTATTGATAACGACCTAGAAATTATGCCTGTAATCAACAAAATGGACTTAGCATCTGCTAGGCCTGATGAAGTTGCTATGGAGATAGAAGACATTTTGGGCATTGAAGCAACTGATGCGCCAAGAATTTCGGCAAAGAGTGGACTTAACGTAGAAGACGTTTTAGAACAAATCGTTCAAAAAGTTCCAGCACCTAAAGGTGATGCTAATAAGCCACTAAAAGCACTTATTTTTGATAGTTATTACGATAACTTTAAGGGTGTTATTTGTTTTGTCAGAGTGGTTGACGGCACGGTTAAGATAGGCACAAAGATAAAAACCTTTATGTCAGACAAGCAGTTTGACGTCACCGAAGTTGGTGTATTCTCCCCAAAAATGCAACCTAAAGATGAACTTTCTGCTGGCGAAGTTGGGTATATCGCTGCAAGTATTAAAAGCATTGAAGATACTGCCGTTGGCGACACTATAACAACTGTAGTAGGTGGGGCACAAGAAGCGCTCCCTGGATACCAAAAGGCACTGCCTATGGTGTTCTCTGGCGTGTTCCCACTCGATGGAAGCAAGTTTAACGACCTAAAGGACGCACTTTTAAAACTTAAACTCAACGATGCTGCACTCTCTATCGAGCCAGATAACTCTGCAGCGCTCGGTTTTGGCTTTAGATGTGGCTTTTTGGGCTTGCTTCATATGGACGTTATCCAAGAGCGTATTGAAAGGGAATTCGACCTTCAAATTATAACCACTGCGCCATCGGTTTCTTATAAGGTTTACAAAACAGACGGACAGCAGTTGGTTGTTGAAAACCCAACTCACCTTCCACCTGTGACAGAAATTGAATATATGGAAGAGCCTATTATAAACGCAAGCATATTCACACCACCAGACTACGTTGGACCTATTATGGAACTTTGCCAATTCAAGCGTGGCGTGTATAAAGATATGGTATATTTAGATAAGACAAGGGTGCAATTAAAATATACACTTCCACTAAACGAAATTATCTATGACTTTTTTGATAGCTTAAAATCTAGAACAAAAGGTTATGCATCTTTCGACTATGAAATTGCAGGATATCAAAAGAGCGACTTAGTAAAACTTGACATGCTTCTTAACGGAGATATTTGCGATGCCCTATCAATTATCGTGCATAAGGACAAGGCTTATGAGCGTGGCAGACAAATTGCCGAAAAACTTAAAGACGTTATTCCACGCCAAATGTTTGAAATTCCTATTCAAGCAGCTGTTGGTGGCAAGATTATCGCCAGAGAAACGGTTAAGGCGTTTAGAAAAGACGTTTTGGCTAAGTGTTATGGTGGCGACGTGACGAGAAAGAAAAAACTCTTAGAAAAACAAAAAGAAGGTAAAAAGAAAATGCGTTCTATCGGTACGGTTGAAATTCCAAGCGAAGCCTTTATTTCAATACTAAAAACCGATAATGATAGGTAGAAAATGAGTGGAATTTATTTGCACGTGCCATTTTGTAAACAAAAATGCACATATTGTGATTTTGCTTCCTTTCCAAAAGAAATAGGAAAAGCCGAAAGTTATTTTGCCTGCCTTTATCGTGAAATAGAAGGTAGAAGCAAGCAATACCCAACTGCTATTATAGACACTATCTATATAGGTGGTGGCACGCCATCGGCTATCGATTCAAAGTTTATCATGGGCGCAATAAGGCAGATTAAAAAATGCTTTACGGTAAAAAAAGATGCCGAAATAACCATTGAACTTAACCCAGGTACAGTGGATGAAAAAAAGGTTAAAGACTATCTAAGCGTGGGGATAAATCGTTTTTCAATAGGGCTTCAAACAGGTTTTGATGACCAACTTAAAAAACTTAACCGAGTTCACACTGCTAAAGACTTTTTGCTAACCACAAATATGCTTAAAGGTCAAAACGTAAGCGCAGATATTTTGATAGGCTTAAGCGAGCAAACGGCTGAAGAGGTTTATAAAACTATAGACCTTGCAATCGCAGGTGGGGCAAAACACATTTCAGTTTATGCCTTAACCCCAGAAGTTGGCACGCCAATATACACAGATTATCTTAACGGCGAACTGCTTAGCGATGATGAAGTCGCTGACATATATGATAAAGTCGTTATTTACCTAAAAGAAAAAGGCTTTGATAGATACGAAGTTTCTAACTTTGCTTTAAAAGGTTTTTATTCTCGACACAATATGAATTATTGGAAGCGTGGCGAGTATATCGGCGTTGGGGTATCAGCAAGTTCGTTTATGGAAAACAGGCGCTTTACTAACACATTTAAAATCGATGAGTATATTAACGCCATTATCTATAACAAAAACCCAGAAATTTCTAGCGA
>JAZNBU010000020.1:0-6119 GCA_045587245.1 Christensenellaceae bacterium | reverse complement strand
ACCGTAAAGCCAAACGAAAAAACGGTCTCTCGGTATTACTGTTTTACCTCTGCCGCCATAGCCTTTTCCAAGTCTGAGCACCGGGAAACCCTCAATGCTTATAACCTCATATGCCTTAGAACGTGAAATTCCCATAATTTTTGCAATGTCGGCAACACTCAGACAAAGCGGAAGTTGTTCAATCTTAAGTATCTTGTCCGCTTCCTTTTTCTTCTTTTGTGCCATTTTAAAAACCTCCTACATTGTTTTTTGTTTCTTCGATACCTCTCTTTACAAGTGAAGAATATTCAGTAAACGCTTGAGTATAACCTTTGATAAATGCACCTCTTGCAATATAAAATATTTTATCAAGGCGTGTGAAATTTTTAATTTCTTCTTTTCTGATAGTGCTTACAACTTCGTTAACAACCTCTTCCGTAGCTTTAAAATCCATTCTTTCGCTTATATTTTCAGTTGCTTCTTTTATGTCGTTTGTGGTTGCAACTGCAATGGCTTCAACCCCTTCAAGAGATAATTTAATTTCCTTTGCCATTTTCACTTCTCCTCATTTTGGTAATCATTTGTTATTCCATCCCAAGATATCATTCGGCGTGACATCTAACAACTTTGCCATTTCTTCAAGAACAGCAACAGATGGCTTTTTTATGCCTTTCACAAATAAATGAATTGCCCCTGGTGTTACTCCTATTTCTTCTGCAAATTGCTTTTGTGTATATCCCTTTTGGGCAATAAGATTGCTTAATTCTGACAATTTTTTCACCTCCTCGTACATAAGTAGTGTACTTCCTATGTTTTTGTTTACTTTTTTCGTTTTATGTGGTACAATTCAAGTGAATTAAATCTACCAAGGTATATTATATTACGGAATTTAGTAAAAGTCAAGAATTAATTACTAATAAAAGATATTTTTTACTAAAAAAAGAAATTAGGAGTGATAATATGAAATTTTGGGAAAAATATTGTGAAGTGTGTGAAAAAAATAATACCCGGCCAAATACAGTCGGTAAATTTTTGGGGATTTCTCCCGGTACAATTAATAGTTGGAAAAATGGTTCTATTCCGAATGGTGAAACATTGATTAAATTAGCTGAATATTTTGATTGTTCCATAGATTATCTTCTTGGAAAAACAGAAGAACCTAACAGAAATAAGCTTGTTTTCAAAATGTCGGAGTTACTTTCTTCGTTGTCCGATGAAGAAATAAATTTTGTTTGTGAATTAATAGAGTTTATAAAACAAAAGCGTGAAAAATAAGAGTTTTTGTTTTAAAACATTGAAACGCTTGAACCATTTTGCAAGGTTTAAGCGTTTTTTGTTAGTCTTTGAAAATCCCATTAAGAATTAAAAAACTCTTTAAAAGTCAATTTTGGGCGTGAGAGAATAAAATATATTAATAACTTGATTGTGTTTTGTGTTTGTGAGAAGAAAAAACGCCGTTGAGTTATTTTTTGCGTTTTCCCTCTTAAAATCTCCTTGAAAATATAAAAAACGCTTAAAACGCAAAAATAAGCGTTATAAAACATAGTGTAATTTTTTGTTTCTGTGCTCTGATGTTATATTTGCGGTTATGATTGCAAATACAAGAGGGCGAGCCAAACGAGTAAATAAAAAAGAGACCTTTTTTAAAGCCTCGGATTGCTCGGATACTTACCCCCCTTTTTTAAAATTTTTGCCAGAGTGGGAAAAGGTTACCCTCCCCGGTCCCACAAACAGAGTTTTGAAAGTTTCGTAACCCTGGGGACTACCTCTTGAAATTTGCATTTTGTTTATCCGCTTCCTTGTGTTTCCTTTTTAGGAACTCCGTTTTCTCCGCATAAATTCCCCTTAAGGCTTCCGAAAGTTCCGAATGCGGCAGAATAAATTTATACCCTTAAACGTACCCTTAATTTACCCTTTGCAAGATCCTTAACAAGTCGGCGAAGATATTACAACAAATGAACAAATCCGCTTCGTTAGTGGATTTATAATATATATAATCACAGTTTGATATCAGAAAAAACATCCGAACAACAATTCGAATCCCTCAAGGCGCGCCAAACAAGAAAGTCAGTAACTATCTGTGTTATTGGCTTTTTTTATTGCGTTAAAAATAGCAAAATACCCTTAATTTTACCCTTTACAGCTTTTTACGGAATATATTTCAAATAGACAAAATTAAAATTTTACGGCTTGTTTTTCTGCTTCTGTTTGTTTATATCGAAGCTCCAGGAAAACAAAAAACAACAACCGTATTTCAGATTGTTGTTTTGATAAATATTTATTTTGCAATGGAATTATAATAATTTTCCATTCTGTTGGCGCTTTCTTTGCGCATTTTCTCTGTAACGTGTCCGTAAACATCAAGCGTAAACGAAGCCGTTGCGTGTCCTAAATTTTCTTGGACAGTTTTCACATCATCACCATTTTGCAATGAAGTTACTGCGTATGTGTGTCGCAGGTCGTGAAAACGTGCGTCCTCGATACCAATTGATTTTACAATAGCTTTGTAGTGCTCATATACAGTGCCGTGCTTCAAATGGCAACCCAATTCGTCAGTAAATACAAGGTTGGTGTTTAATTTATCACCATTGCCGAAAGAACGTCCAAGCATAAGCTTGTTAATATTTTGTTTTAATCTGATATCTTTGAAAAGCTGTGTAATAAATGGCGCAACGGTTATTGTTCTTGGTTTGCCGTTTTTAAGCGTAGTGAAGTAATAAACCCCTTTGCCTTTGTCCGCTTCGTTTGGTAATTTCCTTTTCTGCTGCAGTTGTCTTTTAAGAGTGATTGTTCCGTTTGTTAAATCAATATCGTTCCAAGACAAGCCTAAAATTTCACTTTGGCGCATACCTGTAAATAATGTGATGATATATAGCTCCTTGAATTGCTCCGCTTCGCAGGCTTTTAAAAACTCTTTGATTTGATGTTCTTCAAGTGGCTTAATTTCTTTTTTTACTATTTTGGGCAAAGTGCAATATTGAGAGGGGTTAGAACGAATATAATCAAGGCGAACAGCTTTTTCCATTGCTTTGTGAAAAACACCGTGTATGTTTTTTACGGTCTTTGCAGAAAGCTTTTTTTCTCTTGTTAAGCTGTTGTAAAACTGTTGTACATAGTGCGGCGTGACCTTGTCAAGCTTTAAAGCTCCGAAATTCGGTTTGATGTGATTTTTTATTGTGGCCCGATAAGAAGCAATTGTATATGGTTTTAAATTTTCTGAATATTCTTCAAGCCAAATATCAAACCACTCTGCAACGGTTAATTTTGATTGTTCAATGTACGTTCCTTGTGTAATCTCCAAAGAAATAGCGTGCATTTTCTCGACAACTTCCGCTTGGGTTTTTCCGTAAATTGATTTTTGTATTTGTTTCCCGGTTCCCGGATGTCTGCCAAGTGTGTAGCGACCTTCCCACGTTCCATTTGCTTTTTGTCTGATAGAGCCATTACCGTTTGGTGCTCTCATAGCCTTTGATTTTGTTTTTGCCATTTTAAAAACTCCCTCGTATTTTTGATTTTAAAAAATAATATAACATCATCAGTGCACTTCGTCAAGAAGTTTTTTCTGTTATAATCAGATAAAACCTTTAGGTTTTAAATTTTTAGTTACTTAGTCGCCCATCGGGAAGAAGCAACGAAAATTATTGCTGTCCTGCATAGAATTTATTATAATACTTTTCGTAAAATTCCTTACGCCAGGCATATAATTTTTTGTGGCTTCTCAATCCGTATTCTTCTGCAATTTCCTCGGTTGATAAATCAGTTGTTATAAATTCATACAAAGCCTTGTAATGTGTGCCGGCAATAGAAGAAAGTAATCTTTTTACAAATATCCGCTTTTCTTCCGTTTGCTCTGTTATGGTTATTAAATCCGTTTGAATCATATCTTGCACCTTACAAGGCACAAATGAGCTTTTTAAATATTTCAATCAATTCACCCCTTTGTATTATCCGCTTCCTTGTTGTAAAAATGCTCTGCACACTTTTTCAAAAAACTTTGTCGCCATTTGTATAAATAGTTTTTGTTTTTCAGATTGTATTTCTTAGCTATCTCAGAAGCTTCTTTGTCTGTGGTTAAAAATTCCATCAATGCAGGATAGTTATTTCTTGCTGTTTTGCAAAGTAAATGTGTTATAAGCACATTTGAAGTAGGATCTAAGTTTTCTTGGTGTTTGAGTGTGTATATAACTCTTTCCTGCTCCTCAACTGTTAAATTAGTTCCCGGTATATATTTCAATCAATTCGCCCCCTTTGTATTATCCGCTTCATTTTGGTATTCCAAAACACTCGGCAACAAATTCATAAAATTGTTTTTTCCACCGATAAAGCTTCGTTAAGCTCCTTAAACCGTAAAATGTTTTAAATTCGTAAATGCTCTTATCTTCACAAAGGAAATCAAAAAACATTTCCCAATCTTCCCCGGCAATGTTTGTAAGAGCAACAGCAATAACCGAAAATTCTTCCTCTGTTAAACGTTCCCAAGAATGTATGTAAAGCCCGAATATAATCTTTTGTTGTTTGTTGCTCAGATAAGTTCGCTTCATAACGCCCAATTAAATCACCCTTTGTTTGCAAATACATCACTCAGCAAATAAAAAGCAGTTTCAAAGCCTTTGCGAAAAGAGATACTTCTGTAATCGTCAATCAAATTACCAAGCAAACCGTTTATTTTTTCAGTGTCCGCTTCCGGTATCTGATGAAGAATGTGTTTGTATTTCTCCTCCGTGGCCTCGGTGTTGAAGATCCTATCTTCCGTCTGCTCTGATAAGCTGTTATAAATTAAATTTATTATATCGTGCATATATAAGCCTCCTTTTTGCTTCAATACGGAAGCGGTTATTTGTCTGCTTCGGTCGTTCTGTTTCTTCGTTTGTTTCTTAGATTGTCCATAACATCAGCATATTTGCTGTTGTCTTTTGGGGAAGTCGCAGGAACTTTGTTTTTCTCTCTGTCCTCAGAATCCCATTTTATAAGCGTTGCATAATGGTCGTTGTATTTCTTTCCGGAGCTTTTAATGTGTGCACTTAATTTTCCTATAAGCTTGTCACGATTTAAAACTTCGGTTGAAAGATTATTATATTCTTCTTCTGTCAGATTAACATTTTTGAATTTACCGTAAGAATTATATTTATTTTTTTCTTCTGTGTCCTCGCGTGCGTGCGTATGCGCGTTATTCTCACCCTCTTTTCTATTCTCTTTCTTTTCTATTCTATTCTTATCTGTTGCGTTAGGTAACGTTATTATAACGTTAGACCTAACGTTAGGATTATTTTTCTTGTTGTTTTTGTACCATTTTTCTTGCCGCTTCCGGTTCTGTTCTCTTATTCTGTCCATGCCCTCAAGGTTCTGATGTTTTCCCCAATTTGGAAGCGTAATCGCATTATCAACAATTTCAATCATTCCGTATTGCTCAAATGTATTTAAAGCCTTTTGCACAGTTTTTAAATCTCTGCGAAAAACTGTTGAAAGCATTTCATCTGTGTACGGCATTTTGTTTGCCATAATAAATATACCGTTATTGTTTTGCTTCCCTGCAAGACAAAGAAGCTTAAACCAAATTACAAGAATTGTATCAGCTTCAGACAAACTCTCAATTAAAAGAATTTTTTCATCATCAAAAATATCTGTTGTGATTTTAATCCATTTCACATCTGCCATTAATTATTTCACCTCCTCCCGGTTGACAATTTAAGCCAAAGGACTTATAATAAAAATGCTCTTGTTTTTCAATGCTTTAAGCGGTTATTCCGCTTCATGTTTATTCGATGGGGATTGAATAAAAGATATTGACAAACGAGCACTTAAGGCATATAATAAATATGCCATTTTAAAAAACTTTGCTTTGAGCATTGTTTTTTTTGAGCCGTAGTTTTCCGCTACGGCTTTTTTATTGTTATAAGTCATAGCATACTGTACGGATTAAGGCGGAATTGTTTGTTTGGGTGTTGTATTCTTCGCCTTTCTATTTCGTTTTCCTCTCTTGTTATTTTTTCGTAATCGTCACCGTAAAGCCAAACGAAAAAACGGTCTCTCGGTATTACTGTTTTACCTCTGCCGCCATAGCCTTTTCCAAGTCTGAGCACCGGGAAACCCTCAATGCTTATAACCTCATATGCCTTAGAACGTGAAATTCCCATAATTTT
>JAZNBU010000019.1:0-4470 GCA_045587245.1 Christensenellaceae bacterium | reverse complement strand
AAGTCAATTGCAAAGATATTGTGTTTTTCAGTGATAAAATTGGAAATTAGCGTTTCGCCAACGCCACCTATGCCTATAATTACTAAATTCATAACTATCCTTAAAAAATTTAACAATTAAAATTATTATAACAAAAAGAAGTATTTAAAACAATCTTTTTTAATAAAATTTAAAATTGTTGGTAAATATAGCCCTTGAAAAATAAAAAATACTTAATTTTTAATAAATATGATATGTATTAATATTTTATCAAAACCCTAGATTTTTTTTACTGATTAATGTTATAATTTATTTAATTTATTAAATAAAATCTAATCAAAAAGGAGAAATTATGGATATAGAAAAAATGGACCCTAACCTTGCCGCCGTGTCTGGCAATTGCGAGGGGGTTAAGTTCATAAGTTCGCACGATAAAAGGTTTTCACTTCACGGTGTATATTTTGATGAAAAAGAACGTATGTATAGGCGTGTTCCAGAAGAAGTTGCTAGCCAAGTTAGTGACTATCTTGTGGCACTTGGAAAGATGACAGCAGGTGGCAGAATTCGTTTTATAACAGATTCTCCATATATAGCAATTAAGGCTGCAATTCCATATTTTTCTGTAATGTCACACATGACTATAACAGGAAGCCATGGCTTTTCGGTATATGCAGATGGATTTTTCCAAAATAGATATTCGCCAACGCCAAAAGCATTTGCAAAAACTTTTGTAAAGGGCGAAAAGATTTATTTTGCAGACAAGAAAAATCTGTTAAACCCAAACGGCAAAAAACTAATTGAAATATACTTTCCACTCTATGGCGGTGTTAGTGAACTTCACATAGGTGTTGCACCAGAAAGCACAATTGAAAAAGCGCCAGACTATGCCATCACAAAACCAATGGTTTTTTATGGCAGTTCTTTAACGCAAGGCGCTTGTGTATCTCGTCCAGGCAACGATTACATTTCTATTATAGGAAGAAGGCTAAATGCTGACTATATAAACTTAGGTTTTTCAGGCAATGGCAATGCAGAAGCACCAATGATTGACTATATAAACGCTATTGACGGCTCAATTTATTGTTTTGACTATAATCTATATGCAAATTTCCCTGATAGAGTGTTGCCACCACATTATTCAATTTATGAAAGAATAAGAGAAAAACACCCAACGGCAGGTATACTACTTACAGACAAGCCTTGCTGTGATTATGATAAGAATACCCAAAGGGAACAAACTATTAGGGACACTTATGAAAGGGCGATAGCAAACGGTGATAAAAATGTTGCGCTCGTTTCTGCAATAGACCTATTTGGAGTAGGTGAAAGGGATAGTTGCACGGTTGATGGTTTGCATCCAAACGACCTTGGTGCAATGAGAATGGCAGACGCTTTAACGCCAGCCGTTAAAAAACTTCTTGGTATGTAATTTTAAGCAATTTAATTTTATAATATAAAAAATGAATAAGGAGCAAAAATGGATATAGAAAAAATGGACCCCAATCTTGCCGCCGTGTCTGGCAATTGCGAGGGTGTTGAGTTTATAAGTTCGCACGATAAAAGGTTTTCGCTACATGGCGTTTACTTTGATGAAAAAGAACGCATGTATAGGCGTGTTCCAGAAGAAGTTGCTAGCCAAGTTAGTGATTATCTTGTTGCACTTGGAAAGATGACAGCAGGTGGCAGAATTCGTTTTATAACAGATTCTCCATATATAGCAATTAAGGCTGCAATTCCATGCTTTTCTATAATGTCGCACATGACTATAACAGGAAGCCACGGCTTTTCGGTGTATGCAGATGGATTTTTCCAAAATAGATATTCGCCAACGCCAAAAGCATTTGCAAAAACTTTTGCAAAGGGCGAAAAGATTTATTTTGCAGACAAGAAAAACTTGCTAAAGCCAGAGGGTAAAAAACTAATAGAAATATACTTCCCACTCTATGGTGGTGTTAGTGAACTTCACATAGGTGTTGCACCGAACTCAATAGTAGAAAAAGCACCAGATTATGCAATCAAAAAACCAATGGTGTTCTACGGCAGTTCGATAACACAAGGCGCTTGTGTGTCTCGCCCAGGTAATGATTTTATCTCTATCATCGGCAGAAGACTGAGTGCTGACTCTGTGAACTTAGGATTTTCTGGCAATGGAAAGGCAGAAGACGTTATGATTGATTATTTTAACTCATATGATGCTTCGGTTTTTGCATTTAACTATTATATGTTTAAGTCGCACCCAGACTTAGTGTTGCCACCACATTATTCGATTTATGAAAGGCTAAGGGAAAAGCACCCAGACACGCCAATACTTTTATGGGATTTCCCAAGCGTTGACTATATGCCACACGATGAAAGGGCAGAAATAGTTTGCTCTACTTATGAAAAAGCTGTTGCAAACGGCGATAAAAAGATTGCTTATGTCACGGGCAAGTCACTTTATGGCGAAAGGGAAAGAGATTGTTGCACGGTTGACGGCGCTCATCCAAACGACCTTGGTGCAATGCGAATGGCAGACGTTATGACACCAGTCATAAAAGAACTACTAACGAAATAATTTTAAACATAATAAAAAAGTCGCTTGATTTAGCGACTTTTTTCTTTTTATTCCCAAGTTTCAAAACAATATTTTCTGTATCTTCTAGGGAAGTATCTATCTTGCTGAGCCGTATTTTTTCGCTCTTTTATGTTCACAGAGTGAAAATACTTTTTCCAAAGCAGATTAAACTCTTTTTCATTTTCAGAAGGGAGAAAATTTGCAGGTAGGTCGGTATACCTAATTTCAAGTTTTTGCCCATTAGAGATGGCAATTTTGTTTCGCTTTCCATCGTGAATAATAAAGGGCGTTCTGCCTAAGCGTTTTAGAAAGTGTGGGGCAATGAGTTCGGTTATATCGTTATCAGGCACGTATTTTGCATACATAACGCCTTTAGCACTTTGTTCAAACCTTAAAAAACCCAAAACTACGTGTCTTTCGTGCAATACCTTTTGAATTAAAAACGAAAAATCCGAAACGGCCTTTTCGCTTAGCATATCGCAAATATCTTGTCTGCGTTTAAGCATAAGGTGAGCATAATTAAAGGCAATGGATAGAGCATTTTTATCGCAAGAAAGTAGGCAAACCTTTAAGTGTGAAATTATATCGTCGCCCCCATACTTAAAAAGAGCAGTTTTAACCCTTTCAGCATGAGAAAGGTCGGTTAAAATGTCAATGGCAAGACAATCTAAACGCCCTTGATAAACGCTTTTGTCCACAACAAACTCAGGCACAATCTTTTCTGTAAAACTTATAAACAGTGCCGAAAGCAAGCCGTTAATATTATTATCAATAACAAAAATTTTCATAATTCCCCCGTTAGTGCCGAAAGGGATGCTAGAGAAGAATTAAACATAGAAAGTTGCTCGTTTTGGCTCAATTCAGCACCGATTAAAAGCGATTTTATTAAATATTCGTTTTTTGTGCCTATAAATTTTCCACCACAAGTAATAAAATGCACGGCTCTTTTAAGCACAACCCTAAGCCTTTTTAGGTGCTCAAAATCGAGTTTTGCATGCTTTCTTGCGTTTACAATTCTCATTGCACTTTTAACGCCAATCCCAGGCACTCTTAGTAGCATTTCAAAAGGTGCAGAGTTGATTTCAACAGGGAACAGCCCCAAATTTTTTAACGCCCACGCACACTTTGGGTCAAACTCAGTGCTTAGGTTGCCACTATTATCGGTGATTTCGCTTGCAGAAAAACCATAAAACCTAAGTAGCCAGTCGGCTTGATAAAGCCTATGCTCTCTAATCAGTGGCGCTTGCGAGTATGGAAGAAGTGAAGTTTCAAAGTTGGTTGGCACATAGTTAGAGTAATAAACTCTTTTAAGTTTATAAGTTCTGTACATAAATTCAGTAAGTTTCAAAATCTCTGCATCAGACTCGGGTGAAGCCCCCACAATCATTTGCGTTGTTTGACCGGCAGGCAAAAAATCTTTTCTGCGATTAAGTTTAAGTGGGTTATCGTAATATTTATCGAGGGCAAGCATCTTCATAGGCTCTATAATAGCCTTTTTGCTCTTTTGTGGGGCAAGAAGTGATAAACTCTTTTCGCTTGGGAGTTCTATGTTAAAACTCATTCTATCCACAAAAAAACCAGCCTTTTCTATCAAAAGCTTGTCTGCAAGCGGAATGCCTTTTAAGTGAATATATCCGTTAAAGTGATACTTTGTCCTTAAAAGTTTAACCGTTTCAAACAATTTTTCCATAGTGTAGTTAGGATTTTTAAATATGGCAGAAGATAAAAACAAGCCTTCAATATAGTTTCTTTTATAAAACTCAATAACAAGCTCGCAAATCTCTCTTGGTTCTGCTGTTGCTCTCGGCGTTTGGTTAGATGCTCTATTAACACAATATTTGCAGTCGTAAATGCAGTCGTTGCTCATCAAAATTTTAAGTAGCGAAACACATCTGCCATCTTGCGTAAACGAGTGGCAAATCCCAGAAAAACAGGCG
>JAZNBU010000018.1:0-75667 GCA_045587245.1 Christensenellaceae bacterium | reverse complement strand
CCGTCAGAAATTGACTTTGTTATTCTTGTGAGTTCTTGATAAACAATTCTTCCAGCACCCATATTTAAGTGTCCAACTTCGCTGTTGCCCATTTGACCTTCTGGAAGACCAACGTCCATTCCACTTGCACCGATTAAAGTGCTTGGGTAGTTCTCCATTAGATAGTCAACGTTTTCGCTGTTAGCGCACTTGATTGCGTTGCCAACGCTTTGTTGGTTTATGCCGTATCCGTCCATAATTATTATACAATTTGGTCTAGTTTTCATAAAAAATTTCCTTATAAATATTATCTAATTTTTCTTATCTATTATATAATGTTATTTAAATTAAAGCAACAAAAAAGCAAGCAAAATTTTTACCATACCCTTTTTTTAACAAATATTTTTTGTTAATAGTTTTATTTTTGGAGAATTTTCGATGTCAATCATCAAATTATGCTACTAATTTGCTTGCTAAAAATTCTTATTTAATGTAAAATAATATTACCGTGCTATGTGGGGAGTTAGCGATGCCCTGTTATCCGCAATTCGCTTAGCGGAACAGAAAGCCTTTTGAGGCCTACTGTGTGGAAGGCTGTGCGCAATAAGGAGCGTTGATATTAAGGTCTTATGCAATGTGCCCCTGTGAACCGTGTCAGAATAGGAATATAGCAGCACTAAGCAGTTAGGTTCATGTGATATAAGGTTGCTTTAAAGGAGTCACCTATTGCGTTAACGCTTCGGCATAGTTTGTCGAGACTGGATGCACGGTTTTTTTGAAAAAAACGACTTAAGGTTTTTATCCTTAAGCCGTTTTATTTTTTATATCGCTTATAATTAAAATATTGCTTCTACAAACTCTTTTGCATCAAAATCTTCAATATCGTCAATCTTTTCGCCCGTTCCAACAAAGCAAACGGGAACTTCAAGTTCATAAGAAAGTGAGATTATAAATCCACCTTTTGCAGTGCCGTCAAGCTTGGTTAAGATAATTCCGTCTATGCCGATTGCCTCGTTAAACACTTCAACTTGGTTATATGCGTTTTGACCAGTGGTAGCATCAAGCGCAATGAGCTTATAATAATTAGCATTTGGATATTCTCTTTTTACAACTCTATCCATTTTCTTGAGCTCTTCCATAAGGTTTGCCTTAACGTGAAGCCTTCCTGCCGTGTCGATAATCAAAACGTCTGTATTTTTAGCCTTTACTGAACTAATTGCATCAAACACCACGGCTGAAGCATCAGAGCCTTCGTCGTGCTTAACTATTCTTACCTTTGCCCTATCTGCCCAAACAGAGAGCTGGTCAGATGCTGCTGCCCTAAATGTATCTCCAGCGGCAATGGTCACGCTCTTTTTTTCTTTTACGAACTTGTTTGCAAGTTTTCCGATAGTCGTTGTTTTTCCAACGCCGTTTACACCGACAACCATTATGATTGCAGGTGACTTAAACTCTATTTTTTCGGCATAGTCTAGGCTATCAAAAAGTTCTTTTTTAAGTAGCTCAATAACGTAGTTTTTGTCTTTACACTTTTCTTTGATTGCTGTATCTTTAATCTCTTCGACTATTTCCATCGTCGTTTTAACAGAAACGTCTGCTGAAATTAAAATGTCTTCAAGTTCATCATAAAACTCATCGCCAAGCTTGTTTTTTGCAAACAATTCGGTTAATTTTTTGGATATTCCTTCACGAGTTTTTGATAAAACTGATTTTAACTTACTAAATAATCCCATATCAATTCCTTTTAAGCCAAAGTTTGGTCGCCAGTGATATCAGCCACGTCTGAAAGTTTAACAGAAACCATTTTAGAAACGCCTTTTTCTTGCATTGTAACGCCGAAAAGTGCATCGGCAAGTTCCATCGTTGGCTTTCTGTGGGTGATAACGATAAACTGTGTTTCATCGCTAAACTTCTTTAAGTATCTTGCAAATCTATCAACGTTTGCTTCGTCAAGCGCCGCTTCAATTTCGTCAAGCACGCAAAATGGCATTGGACGAAGTTTTAAGATTGAGAACAAGATTGCAATGGCTGTAAGCGCCTTTTCACCACCTGATAAAAGCGAAAGCTTTTGGAGTTTCTTTCCCGGTGGCTCTGCAACGATTTCAACGCCTGCTTCGAGCCTATCTTCAACGCCTGTATAATCCATTTGGAGCATTGCCCTACCACCGCCAAAGAGTTCTTTAAAGATTCTTTGGAAGTTTTCGTTTATGGTTGTAAAGCCTTGGTCGAATTGAGTGAGCATTTCTGCCTTAATCTTATCAATGGCTTGTTTTAGGTCGTCCTCTGCCTTTTCCAAGTCTTCTTTTTGAGTGACCATTTCTGCATATCTTTCCTTTAAGATTTTGCAGTCTTCAATAGCAGTTGCATTGATAGCGCCAAGAGAAGAACGCTTTTTGCGAAGCCTATTTATCTCGCTTTCGCCAAAGTTTGCGTCGTAGCCTTCTTCACGCACTTTAACTGCCGTTTCATACGTTTCTTGATAGTCTTCCCAAATGCTTTGTTGCATATACTCTAAATCTGAGTCTATTTTCGTAAGCGCAATTTCCTCATTGTGCTTTTTCTCTAATAGTTCGTTGATTTGTGTTTGCAACGCTTGTTTATTTTCATCGTTTTTGTTGAGCTTTTCTCTTAAATTGCTCTTGTCTGTTTCGATATTTTCAATCTTGTCACGAATTCCGTTAATATAATCTTGTTCAGCTTTGCTAAGAGAAACTTTTTCTTGGTCTAGCCTTAACTGTTCGATAATTTTTTCAGCACCATCATTGCTAGCCGTTAAATCAGCGTTTGCCTTTTCAGAGTCTTCTATAACGCTTTTAAGCCTTTGGTTCTCTGCCTTTAAACTGCCGATTTTTGCCTTTAATTCGGTTATTTCAACTTGTGAAGCCGTGCTTTCAGATAATATGCTTTCCCTTTGCTTTTTAAGTTCATCATATTCTTGCTCGTGTTTAGATGCCGTTTGGCTTGCCGATAGCCTATCTTGCTCAAGTTTTTTTCCACCACTTGCAACGCTAACGTATTTTTGGTCAATTTCAGAAATTCTTGACTTAACTTCTTCAATGAGGTCGTTCGTGCTTTCAATTTCCTTTCCAACCTCACTAAGTGCGTGCTCTACGATGGCTTGTTTTTCCCTTTCAATCACCACTTGTTGGCGCTTGCCGTTATATAGGTCATTGAGCATTGAAAGTTCATCAAGTGCTTTATCTCTTAGTTTTTCTTTTTCGGCCTTTGCCTCTTTAATAGCGCTCATTTCAGCACGCTTTTTCTCAAGTTCTAAGGCATTATCTTCTATCTTTCTATCGCTTGAAAGTAGGCCTACTGCATCAGTTCTTCTTGAACCACCTGCCATAGCACCTTGCGTTGAGAACACGTCGCCGTCAAGCGTGACCATCTTGAACGCAAAACGATATTTGTCGGCTATGTTTTTAGCATTTTCGAGCGTGTCAACGACTAAAGTATTTCCGAGCAAGTTTGAAATTACGTTTTCAAACTGCGCTTCGTATGAAACAATTTTATTTGCAACGCCCAATGCGCCCTTCTCGCCGAGCGCATTCGTCACTTGCACGCTTTGCTCTCTTGGCTTAACGCTATTTATAGGCAAGCAGGTAATTCTACCGAGCTTGTTTTGTTTCATATATTCGATTAAATATTTTGCATCGTCAGTTGACTGTGTGACTACGTTTTGCGCAGCGGCTGCAAGCGCCGTTTCAAGCGCAATATCATACTTTTTATCGCTTTTAATTATCTCTGCAACAACGCCCTTAATCTTTGCTTTAAGCGAACTATTAGTTTTGGCTTTTGTAAGCAACGATTTAACGGCTGGGGCATAACCGTCGTAGTTATCCTTTAACGCTTTATAGAAATTGTCTTTTGCTAAAAGCGTTGTGACAACCGAGTTTAAAGTGTAGATTGAGTTGTCAGCCTTGGCAACTTCTTCATTAAAAGCCCTAACTTCATTTTCTTTATCTTCGATTTGATTTTTTAGTTCATAAACGGCCCTATCAAGGTCGTCGATAGTTTTGTCGGCACGTTCTTTTTCGTTAAACTGAGCCTCTCTTTTAACCGAAAGGCTGTCAAGTTTTTCAGTAAGTTCGTTAAGTTTATCGGTCAAATTCTTCTTTTCAAAGTTCATCGTGCCAGCATTGAGTTTGACGTTAGACAGATTTTCGATAGACTCAATCATCTTTTTTCTGTTTGCATCGGCAAGCTGTTCGCCAAGCGCAATTTTTTCAGAAACAGAGAGCAAACGCTTGCTAAGTTTATCTGCTTTTTCAGTAAGATTAGTAAGGTTTTCTTCTGCTTTTAACAGCTCTTCACTGTTATTAGAAAAGGTTTTCTTGCACTCGTCAATCATTTCGTTGTTTGTTAAAATTTCGCCTTTTGCCCTTTCGATTTGGCTTTGTAAAAAGGAAATTTTTTGCGCAAACATTTGCCTTTCACCAGACGAGTGCTCCATACTAACACGCTTTTCTAAAAGCTCAGCGTTTAATTTTCTTAAGCTTTCATCAGCATCGCTTATATCTAAAAATATCTTGTCGTATTGTTTTTGCGCATCAATAAGCTCGGCATTTCTAAGTGCCGTTTGTTCATCAATACCCTTAATTCTTACGTTGATTTTTTCTTTTGCCTGCGCAACGCCGTCAACCTTTGCGATATACGTGTTGAGTTCGTGGTGCTTTAACTGGCTTGAAAGCTCGTTAAACTCTTTTGCTTTTTCGGCTTGCCTTTCAAGTGGAGCAAGCTGATTTTCTATTTCAGACAAGATGTCGTTATATCTAACAATGTTTTCGTGCGTTCTTTCAAGTTTTCTCTCAGATTCGTTTTTACGAGTTTTAAACTTGGCAATGCCCGTCGCCTCTTCAAAAATAAGACGCCTATCTTCTGGCTTTGCAGACATAATTTCTTCAACTTTGCCTTGTCCGATTATGGTATAGCCTTCTTTACCTATGCCACATTCGTGCAAAAGTTCAACTATGTCTTTTAGTCTTGCAGGTTGCTTGTTTATGTAATATTCACTTTCGCCACTTCTAAATAGTTTACGTGTGATTATAACCTCGTTATAATCAATGCTAAACATTTTGCTTGAGTTATCAAAGTACAAAGAAACTTCGCAATAAGAAAGCGATTTTCTTCCCTGCGTTCCACTGAAGATAACGTCAGACATACTAGAGCCACGAAGGCTTTTAGCAGACTGCTCGCCAAGCACCCAACGAATTGCATCGGCAACGTTACTCTTGCCACATCCGTTAGGTCCAACGATTGCAGTTATTCCGTCACCGAATTTAATTTCGGCTTTGTCTGCAAACGACTTAAATCCGTAAAGTTCAACCTTTTCGAAATTCACTTATTTTTTACCACCTTGTTTTTTTAGTTTGCTTAGCGCAAGGTCTGCGGCAATTGCTTCTGCCATTTTCTTTGAGCTTGCACTCCCTTCTGCAATTTTTGTGCCGTTTAAAGTTGCCACAACCCTAAATTCCGGCATATGTTCTGGGCCTTTTTTCCATAAAAGTTCATAGCCTATCGAACCCAGCTTATATTTTTGCACGTATTCTTGAAATTCGTTTTTAGCATTTGCTTTAACTTTTTTAGTTTTTTGTTTTCTGCTTTCTCTTAAAACTTCAAAGTCAGCAATAATGGTGTTTTTTATAAACTTTTTGGCGCTAGTTAGTCCACCGTCAAGATAAATACCTGCAACCACAGCTTCATATATGCTTGAAAAAAGTTTATCGGTTATGCGCATGGACTTTTGTTGACCTTTTCCAAGAAGAACAAATTCTATTAGGTTAAGCTTTTCAACTGCCTTAAGTAGTGGTTCTTTACTGACCACTTCAGCACGCTTCTTGGTGAGTTTTCCTTCATCTCCAAACGCATTTTTATATAAATGCTCGGTGACGACGAACTGAATAATAGCGTCTCCAAAAAACTCTAATAGTTCATTGTCTTCACCACCGTTCTCATAGGCGTAAGATGCGTGGGTAAAACACCTTCTAAGAAGCATTTTATCCTTAAACGAATAGCCTATTCTCTTTTCACACTCATCAATGTCAAAAATGTGCATTAATTAATTCCTAACCCTTCATTTAACTCTAATTTTTCTGTTATTTTATTTGAAATGTCAAAGGTCGCATAGTGGGCTGCTTGCAAAACTGCTGCCTTAAACGCTTTGCGTTTTGACGAGCCGTGTGCTTTAATAACAGCCTTATTCACACCTAAGAAAAGCGCACCACCGTGATTGTTGTAGTCAAGCTTTTTCTTTAAGTCCTTAAACACGTCTTTAAGTAATAGTCCACCAATTTTACTTTTTAATGAGCTATTGATGCCGTTTTTAATTGTTTTTAAGAGCATACTAACCGTGCCTTCTATTGCTTTTAATGCAATGTTTCCACTAAATCCGTCACTCACAACTACGTCGTATTCGCCCGTTAAAATATCTCTACCTTCGATATTACCAACAAAGTTAACGCCTTTGAGCTGTTTAAGGAGTGGAAGTGTTTCGTGAATAAGCATATTGCCCTTTTCATCTTCCGTTCCGTTTGATAAAAGCGCCACTTTTGGTTCTTTTACCCCCATTGCTTCGGCATAAGCCGCACCCATCATTGCAAATTGAAGTAAATTTATGCTCTTGCAGTCTGCATTTGCGCCAGAGTCAAGCAAGATAACGTTCTTGCCGTCTATAAGCGTTGGCAATATTGGGCTTGTCGCTGGGCGATTTACGCCTTTAATTCTGCCAAGTTTAAGGGTTGCACCAACCAACACTGCACCCGTTGAACCTGCAGAAACAAATGCGCCTGCGTTAGGGTCTTCTTTAAGCGTTTTAAACGCAACGCAAATTGAACTGTTTGGCTTTCTTCTAACGGCAACGGTTGGCTCTTCTTCGCAAGTGATAACGTCGGGCGCATCGATAATAGCCACCCTTTCTTTGTCGTAAGTGTAATTTTTCAATAGTTTTTTTATAATCTCTTCTTGCCCAACGAAAACTGCCTTAAAACCATCTTTTTCATTTAGTGCGTCTATACTACCTGCTATAACTTCTTCAGGTGCGTTATCCCCACCAAATGCGTCTATTAAAATATCCATCATCTTTATCCTTTTATTAATTTTCTAGCGTGCCAACCGTTCTTGGGAAAGGAAGCACGTCTCTAATATTTGATACACCCGTTAGATACATAACCATTCTTTCAAAGCCAAGACCAAAACCAGAGTGAATTACACCACCATACTTTCTAAGGTCAAGGTATGACTTATAATCTTCAGGCTTTAAGGAACATTCTTGCATACGCTTTGTCAAAACGTCCATTCTTTCTTCTCTTTGACTGCCACCGATAAGCTCGCCGATACCAGGAACTAAAAGGTCGCTTGCTGCAACGGTTTTTCCGTCATCATTAAGGCGCATATAGAAAGCCTTTATTTCTTTTGGATAGTTTGTTAAGAACACAGGCTTTTTGAAAACTTGCTCTGTGATATATCTTTCGTGTTCGCTTTGAAGGTCACAACCCCAATATACCGGTGCATCAAACTTATCTTTAACCTTTTCTAAAATTTCAATTGCTTCGGTATAAGTTAAACGCTTAAACTCGTTGCTTCTAACGTTGTTAAGCCTTTCGATAAGACCTGTATCAACAAAATTGTTCAAAAACTCGATTTCGTCAGAACAAGATGTCATAACGTAATCGATTATATATTTCACCATAGCTTCAGCGCAGTCCATATCGTCAGAAAGGTCTGCAAAAGCAAGTTCTGGCTCTATCATCCAAAACTCTGCTGCGTGGCGAACTGTATTTGAGTGTTCTGCTCTAAACGTAGGTCCAAAAGTATAAACATTTGAATATGCCATTGCAAAGTTTTCAACGTCAAGTTGACCAGAAACGGTCATACTAGCCTTTTTGCCAAAGAAATCTTTAGAATAGTCGCACTTTCCTTCAGCCGTTGGCACGTTGTCAAGGTTAAGAGTTGTCACTTGGAACATTGCGCCTGCACCTTCACAGTCACTGCCCGTTATTATTGGGGTATGCACGTAAACAAAGCCCCTTTGATTAAAGAAGTTGTGGATTGCAAACGCAGCCTCACTGCGAATCTTAAACACTGCCCTAAAAATATTAGTTCTTGGGCGAAGGTGTGGCATTGTACGTAAAAACTCCAACGTATGACGCTTTTTTTGGAGTGGATAGTCTGGTGAAGAGGTTCCTAAAACCTCAATACTGTCAGCGTTGATTTCAAATGGTTGTTTGTTTTCTGGCGTTAAAATTAATCTGCCAACAACTTTTAAGCAAGCGCCGACGTTTTGTTTTGCAATTTCATCATAATTTGCTAATTTTTCCCTGTCAAATACTATTTGACAACTTTTAAAACAAGAACCGTCGTTAAGTTCAATAAAACCAAACGCTTTGCTATCTCTAATAGTTCTTGCCCAGCCACAAACTGTGACCACTTTTCCATCAAAATCTGCGTGCGCAGTAAAAATACTTTTAAGTTGTGTTCTTTCCATAGTTGCACCTTTATATTAATATTTAAAATTATACTTATACATTATAGCACTATTTACCCAGCTTTTCAACAATTTTTACAAACATTTTGAGTTTACTTAGCAAATAAATCTAAAAAAGTGTTGTTTTAATAACAAAATGTTTTTTTGCTAAAAGTTTTTAAAAAATAAAGCACCCAACCAAACCTAGTTGGGTGCGTATGGATTTGTAAATTCTCTTTTATTGATTTTTATTAAGGCATTTCGTCCTTTTGCGTGTCCCTTACGAGTAGTGGTGGGCGCTCGTCTTTTAGCGCCATAATATATGCACCATACTGCTCGTCAGTAAGTTTAATGATTTTGTCTTTTACCTTTCGGTTAGTCTTCTTTTTTCTTGACATATTTTTCTCACCACCTTATATTAATTGCCCTAAAACAAACGTGATTCGTGTGCTATAGAGCCTTATTATTATAGGCGTTAAGAAAATTTTTATACCCTTTTCTTAATGTTTTTCTTGAGTGCGATTTTTAATTTTTTTGTAAGATTTATCCTTGTTAAAATCTCTGATTTTGTTATACTCGCCACCCAAAACTTCTATTGCAAATCTAAGCTCTTCAAAGTCAGCGTAAGATATATCTTCCCTTTCGATTTGCGTCATCAAAAATGGAAGCGCTCTTTGGTCGCCATACTTTGATAAATAGCCTGCGTAAATAGGGATTTTCTTTGGGTTTTTAACAAATTGATTTATCAAAATATCAAAGATTTTATCTTGCTTTTCGCAGGTAGAAAGAATTTCACTTAAATACTCTTTAACGCTCTCATCACTGTCGTTAAACTGCTCCAAAATTTGGTCCTTAACCGTGTCTGAAATGGTCTTTAGATGCTCTGTTGCAAGCTCTTTTATTGGCGAAGAATAATCCCATAAAATAAACTCTAAAAATCTGTCCTTGCACTTTTTACTTGACATATCAACAAGCATATTCATAACGTAGAGAGTAAACTCTTCGTCTTGACCTTCCAAAGCGTTTACCAAAGCCTGCTCGTTTTCATTGCTTGCAGTTATCGCTTCGCATAAATAGTCAGACACACTAACCCCACTCGTTATATGCGTTTTAAGGCAGTCCAAAAGCTCGGTTATTTCAAATTTTTTATAATAAGTGTTTGGGGTTAAGCCATCTAATTCATCTAACGCTTCGTCACCAAATTCATTATAGAGTTTTGGAATTTGGTTTTCAATTTCTTCAGGCTTAATTTTGCCTATGTTTTGATAAACAAAATCCGAGATATATTTGTCAAACAGTTGGTCAACGTCTATTATTTTTATCATTATCTCTCTCCTTTTTTGCCTTTTCAGCAATGCCTATTAGTTTTTGTAATTTACTTTCTTCAACGTCAAAAACCGACATAATAAATTTATTGTTTGAAAAATTTTCATAGCCACTTTGCGATAAAATTAGCCCCGCAAGTTCTTCGTTTGTAACTTCATCGCTATTAACCTTATTTCCAATATCGAAAAACAGCCTGTCGGTTGCGTTTACCATATTTGTAAAATCATCTATGCCGTAAAACAACATTCTTGATATGCAAAGTGCATATGCCGAAATATAAGTTCTGCTTTCTATATGCTTTTCGCAAAGCAATTTTTTTAAGTTAAATTCTGCGTAATAACTGCCTGCAACAACACCTAATTTGCCTTTGACACCCGTGATGCATAGCGCATAGACTAAAAGCCTTTTTGCATCGGCATTAACGTCTGGGTTAAGCAAAACGTTAAGCGCAATTTCCTTAAACGTTTTTTTATCGCAATACGATAAAATCATTGCGCACTCTTTCATAAGGCTATCCTTGCCAAAAATAAGCCCCCAAGTAAGCATTTGTTTTATTTCAGCCTTTTTAATTTGAGCGTTTATATTTTGTGGATTTTTTGCAAGCTCGCCTATCTTTTTCTTATATTCGTTTTGGCGTTTTTTAGGCAGTTCTTTATAATATGGAAGTGGCAAAAGTTTACTGTCTAAACCACTGCCGTCTATAAGATTTTTTGTTAAGTTTACGTAATATTCAATAACAAAATCTTTGGTGTTATGAAGGTAGGCTTTCTTAAGCTCATCTAAGCCCTTTTGATAGTTCCCTAAGTTTATCAGCGACAACGCATAGAAAAAACGCATTGTAAAGTCAAAAGGTCTATCTTCTACGATTTTCTCAAAACAATTTTTAGCAATCTCGTGGTCTTTTCTTTCTATCGCACAGCCGACAATTTTATAACAATCGTCATTTTTTTTGTCAAATAAGCTTAAGGCTTTTCGATAATAAAACTCTGCATTTTCTGCATCTTTTTGCATTTCAAAAATAGTGGATAAATTGCAGTATGCGTTTAAGCTATCTCCATACTTATTTATTGAATCTCTTGCCGTTTTTTCAGCATTTTTATAATCATCAACCATCAAGTATGCAACGGTTAAATCATCTAAAGCCTGCTCGTCAAGACAAGCCTTAGGAACTTTATTTAGTTCGGCTATGCTTTCTTTAAAACTACCCGCACGAATAAATCTTTTTGCATTAGTTAGCTCTAACGAATAGTCGGCTTTATCGTATGGATAAACAACTCTATAAGCATATTTTTTAGCTTCTTCGCCTGAGAAAAAATCAATGATTTCAGGGTCTATATCTTGCTTAGAAACAAAGCCGTCAGTTGATATTTTTTTGTGAAAATAATAGCCCGATGCCCATAAATTATCTAGGTAAAAATAGTTTATTGCAAGCTCTTCATAACAATTTGGCATCTTGTCTTTTGGGGCGTAATACAAATATCTAAACCAATATAAATTAGACATTTCATATTGCTCCATAAGTGCATACACACTTGCAATCTGAGCATAAATTTCATAATTTTTTCCAATTTTTTCGCCGTCAAACAAAAAGGCAAGCGCACCCAAATAATCTTTGTTTTCTATGCAACGTGTAGCAAGCCGAATATATCTATTTATATCTTTTTCAAATGGTATAATCTTGTTCATTTTATATTATCAGTTGCTTAATTTTTACTTAAAAAAGTTCTCAACGTCTAAATCATCAAACTCGTAAATTTTATCGCAAAATTCACACTCAACACTAATTTTGCCTTGAGTTTTGACAATATCAAGAAGTTCAGCTTTACCTAAAGATATAAGCACCTTTTCTATATGTTCCTTAGTGCAAAGACACTTATACTCTGGGTGATATTCGTTATATTGGTCGGTGAAAAATAATTCTTTTACAATCCACTCTGCACCGTGCTCTTCAATAAGCGTTGAAACGTTTGCGCAGTCTTTAACGATTTCTTCTGCTAAAAATAGCGCCTCGTCGCTTGCACCCGGCAACGCTTGGACTATAACGCCACCAGCCCCCACACATTTTCCGTCCCTGCCTATCTTAACGCCTAAGGCCATTGCCGTTGGCATTTGTTCACTAAACGCATAATATGCCGTAAAGTCTTCTGCTATCTCGCCGGTAATAAGCTCACTGCTCCCTGTATATGGTTCTTTTAGCCCCATACTTCTAACAACGGTAAGTCTGCCGTTTTTGCCCACGCATGCGCCTACGTTAAGCTTGCCGTCTGGTCTTAAAGGAAGGTCAATTTGTGGGTTATCTATAAATCCACGCATTTCAAGGTTGCCGTTACCACACACGGTTATTTTGCCACCCTTGCCATCGCCTTTAATAGTCACCGAAAGTTTATCTTTTTGGTTTTTAAGGTTACTTGACATAAAAGTACAAACCGTAAGTGTACGCCCTAGCGCCGCAGCACATACAGGCGATAATTTATGAATTTTTATAGCGTCGTTTACCATTTCAGTCGTATCTAACACCGACAAAGTAATTTGCCCGTCGAACACAATGGTTTTAAGTAATTTATTCAAAGCGTTTTATCCTTTATATAATTAGTGTTTTTCTATAAGTTATCAAAGACGCCTATATAAAATAAGCGTCTTTTTATAATTTGTTATTTTTTATTTCTCTTTGCAAGCTCTTTCTTTGCTTTTTGAATTCTCTTTTCTCTTTCTTGTCTTAACCTTTCAACTTCCATATCTTGTTCGGTAAACTCGTGCTTATCTTTCTTTTTATGCTCTTCAACGTATTTAGCGTGGTCATCATAAAGCGCTTGTTTGCTTTCTTCAAGTTTTCTAATATCGTCTCTGCTGAACGAGGTTGGAAGCTCTGCAATGGTTAAGTCATCATCAGTTATAGGCTTAACAGGTTTAGAGTTTAGTGCCGAATGCTCAGCCATAGCAAGTTGCTCTCTGTATTTTTTAATCGCCAATGATTCGTCTTTTTTAACTTTTTGATATATACCCCTATTCTTTTTTGCGCCTTTGATTCTATCGTTTATAAAACTATCGTACGTCCATTGAGAATAGTCAACCCAAATCAAAAGGAAAAGCGAAAAGCCAAATATTAAAAGCATCAAAACGCCAATGAGCATAAACATTCCGCCAAGAAGTGTTAAAAAGAGTGGTATTAAGCCAAGCACGATAAATAGCGCATTGTTTGGAAGCAACACTAAAGTAAAAATAAGCGAATTTTTGAAAAGCTGTCTATACTTTAACGAATACGTTGCAGACATTACGAGCATATGGAGCGTCATAACCGAAAATGTTATTAAAATTATATAGCTAAGCACTTTGGTCACAACGTATAGCCACTCGTTATCTGGATTGCCTACAATGGTTTTATCGCATATAGAAATTGATAAAATTGATAGGTAGAATACAATTGAATATACAAACGTAATAAGCATAAATTGCTTAAAATTTTTCTTTATTCCGTACCAAAAATCGTTTGCAACGAATATTCCTTCCGTCCAAACCATATTCCTAATAACGTAAATCGCACCGGCAAGCCCTATGCCTGCAATACAAAACACAAGTGGCGAGAAAATATACGTTCCCATATTTACTATAAAAATAATATTTTCGCTTGCGCCGGTCATATCTGGAAGAGCGCCATACCCCACCCCAAAACTTTGTGAAAACGGATACATACTGCCATAGTTTACAACCGCTACGTACCTTAATAAAAACAATGCAAAAGTTGGCAAGCAAAATAAAATTATGAGTAAATTAATTAAAACTAACTTGCCAAACCTATTCTTAAATATATCCCAAAAGAGTTCCCATCTATTAGACGGAAGCGATGCTCTTGCATATCCTTCAGATTTTTCCGAACCCATTACGAGCCTATCAAAAATTCCTCTTTTTTTCTTTGCCATTTTCTTCTCCGTTTAGAGTTTAACACTCATTTTTAATCCAACTAAATATTGTAATTTTTATCTTTTAATTAGTATATCACAATGGCCTAATCGAACGCCTACTATAAAATATACACTAAATTTAAATATTTTACAAATAAAATTAGGTATAATGCGAAAAAAAACTTTACTTTTTTACTTTGTTTTGATAAACTATCCATATATTATGTTTACAGGAGACTTACTATGAAAAAGTATAACGTAGCAGTTGTCGGCGCAACAGGTATGGTCGGCAGAAAATTTTTACAAGTTTTATCAGAAAGAAACTTACCAGTTGAAAATTATTATCTTTTCGCTTCAGCAAGGTCTGCTGGTACAACCATTGATTTTATGGGCAAACCACACACAGTTATTGAACTTGCTGAAAAGAATATCGTTGATAAAAAAATTGATATTGCACTCTTTTCTGCAGGTGGAGATATAAGTAAAGAATATGCACCTATTTTTGCTAAGCACGGCATTTTGGTTATTGATAACTCTAATGCTTGGCGTAGAGATAAAGACGTTCCTCTCGTTGTTCCAGAATGTAATGCCGAAGATATTGCTTGGCACAAGAATATCATCGCTAACCCAAACTGCTCTACAATTCAAGCAATGGTTGTTTTAAAACCACTTCACAAAGCTTTCAAAATTAAGAGAGTTATTTATTCTACATATCAAGCAGTTTCAGGTGCTGGCGTTAAAGGTTTTAACGACCTTAAAAATGGCGCAAACGGCGAAGCCCCACAAAAATTCCCACACCCAATTTTTGCTAACTGCTTGCCACATATCGACGTGTTCCTAGAAAATGGCTACACTAAAGAAGAAGACAAAATGATTTTTGAAACAAAGAAAATCTTAAACGACCAATCAATTAAAGTAACGGCTACTTGTGTTAGAGTTCCTGTTTTCTATGGTCACAGCGAATCTATCAACCTTGAATTTGAAAAGCCTTGCACTGTTGAAGAAGTTAAAAAGGTTTTAAGCGAGGCTGAAGGCGTTGTTGTTCAAGACGACGGTGCAAACAACCTTTACCCTATGCCACTCGTTGCTGAAGACAAGGACGAAGTATTTGTTGGTAGAATTAGAAAGGACGAAACTGTGGAAAGTGGTATCAACCTCTGGTGCGTTGCCGACAATATTAGAAAGGGTGCTGCAACAAACACTATTCAAATCGCTGAAAAGGCAATTGAAATGGGTGCAGTTAAAGACCAATTGAACTAATTTAACTAATTAAACTAACTTTTAGGAGTTAAAAATGAACAAGATTATTTTTAAGGGAACTTGTACGGCTGCAATTACCCCTTTTACCGAAGACGGAATTGACTACAAGGCATTTAAAAAACAAATAGAATATCAAATTGAAAATGGGATTGATGCTTTAACTATTCTCGGCACGACGGGCGAAACACCTACTATCACCGACAGCGAATATGAAAGCATTGCTAAATTTGCTTACGACACCATTGCTGGCAGAGTTAAGTTTATTTTAGGCTCTGGCAGTAACTGTACTAAAAAGGCAATTGAAAAAAGCCAATTTGCACAAAAAGTTGGCGCTGACGGCTTATTAGTTGTCACGCCTTACTATAATAAATGCACTCAAAAGGGGTTAGTTAAGTATTATAACGACGTTTGCGACAACGTTGATATTCCTGTTCTTTGCTATAACGTTCCTGCTAGAACAGGCGTAAACATTTTGCCAACAACTATGGCTGAAATCGCTGAACATAAAAATATCGGCGGTGTTAAAGAAGCTTGTGGTAATATGGAACAAATTTGCGAAACTGCACGTCTTATCCGTGGCAAAACTGCCCTTTATTCTGGTGACGACAACCTTAACCTTGCTATGATGAGTATTGGTTCTATGGGTTTAATCTCAGTTGCTTCTAACATTGCACCAAAAGAAGTTGGTGACGTTGCTAGATTATATTATGCTGGAAAGAATAAAGAAGCATATGAACTTCAAGAAAGACTTTTGCCACTTATTGACGTTATGTTCTGCGAAGTTAACCCTATCCCTGTAAAAAAAGCTGCTGAACTTATCGGACTTGGAACAGGCATTGTTCGTGCTCCACTTACTGAGCTTGAGCCTGAACATACAGAGTTAATGAAAAAAATTCTAACTGACTTTGGTTTTTCTATTAAGGAGTAAGATATGATAAATATTTTAATTAGTGGCGCTAACGGAAGAATGGGAAGAAAGGTTTTTGAATCTTGTAAAGCTAACCAAAACGTTAAAGCTGTTTGTGGTGTTGACATCGCTCTAAATTGTTTTGATAAAGACTTCCCTATTTATGATAGTTTCGACAAAGTAAATGAAAACGTTGACGTTGTTATCGACTTTTCTGCGCCAACTAACCTTGATAATATATTAAACTTTTGCTCTAAAAAGAATATCCCTGCCGTTTTATGCGCAACCGGTTATTCCCCTGAGCAAATTGAAAAAATTAATGAGTATAGCAAATCTTTACCACTTTTCCGTTCTGGCAATATGTCGCTTGGCGTAAATGCACTTATCGACCTTGTAAAGAAAGCAACTTCATCACTTGGTGGATTTGATATTGAAATTATTGAAAAACACCACAACCAAAAGGTTGATGCACCAAGTGGCACGGCGCTTATGCTTGCCGATGCAGTTAAAAGCGTTGATGATGATAAATTCTATACTTACGGAAGAAACGGTATCGTTGGCAAGCGTGACCAAAACGAAATTGGCATACACGCTGTTCGTGGCGGTGGCATTGTTGGCGAACATCAAGTTATTTTTGCTTCTAACTTTGAAACAATTACGTTAACTCACCAAGCAACTGACAGAAGTGTTTTTGCTGATGGTGCTGTTAAGGCTGCTGAGTTTATTGTAAAAATGCCTAATGGCTTATACAATATGAGTGACGTTATAAATCAAAAATAACATGCTTGAAAAAAACTTACAAACTATTTTTTCTAATATCTCAAACGGCAACAATTTTGGCGAGCCTATAATCCTTGTCGGTGCTACTAAAATGGTGGACGCTGATACAATAAACAAGGCTATAAGTTTAGGGCTTAAAGTTGTGGCTGAAAACAAAGTTCAAGAGTTTAACGCAAAGCATCAATTTATTGTTGGTGCTAAGCAACATTTTATCGGGCACTTGCAAACTAATAAAGTTAAATACTTAGTTGGCAACGTTGACCTTATTCACTCTGTTGATAGCGATAAACTTGCCTTTGAAATTGATAGAGTAGCAAAAAAGAAAAACGTTATTCAAAACGTTTTGATAGAAATTAATATCGGTGGCGAACTTTCTAAAAGTGGGTTTACCTTAGAGCAAGCCTTTGACCAAACTATTGAAATATCAAAAAAATATTCTAACGTTTGTATAAAAGGTCTTATGGCGATGCTCCCCCACACCGATGATGAAAGTTTGCTAAAAAGTTTGTGCCTTAAAATGCGAGAGCTTTTCGATAAACTTAAATCTTACGGATTGGCTTTTGAATTTTTGTCAATGGGTATGTCCAACGATTATATGATTGCAATTCAAAACGGAAGCAATATGATTAGACTTGGCTCAAGTATTTTTGGAAAAAGAAATTATTTAGATAAAAAGGAAGAGAATAATGGGTGTATTTGATTTGTTTGGCAGAGAGCCAAAAACTAAAAATGACCGCTCTGGGATTAACAATTTAACCACGGAATTAAACGATAAAACAGGCCCTGTGGCTGTTTTTAGCCCTTCTGCATTTAGTGACGTTGAAAGCATTATTGATGCTATGAAAATGGGCAAAAACGCCGTTGTGCATTTAACCGAACTCAAAACAGAAACGGCTATCCGTGTTTTAGATATGCTTTCTGGCGCAATCTACGCACTCGGTGGTGGCGTTTATGAAATGAGCAAAAACGTGTTTATGTTCTCACCTTCTGGCGTTGAAGTTAGATAGTTTCTAAACTAAAATATAAAGACATAGCGTAATCGCTATGTCTTTTTTGTTTTTTATTTACCTATTCCTTACGTAAAAGTCGTAAAGCTCTTCGGTTGCAAAGTGAATTTTGGTTAAGTGATTGTTTGCCGATTTTAAGAACATAAAATAGGTTGTTTTATCGGTTGCAATATCTATCGCATCGCCACGGCCTAAAAAGTCGTATTCGATATGCACTGAATACATTGATGAGACAGGTTTGTTAATATCAAATGGCTGACCGTCAACAATTCCCTTAATCGTAAAGCCATCTTTATTATGTATTAAGTGCGCCTCTCCCACAGGGACACAGCCCGTTTTAGAAGAATAATAGTCTTCTACCCTAACGTCATCTTCAAATTGATAAGTGCCACTAATAACTTCCTTTCTAACTTCTTCTCTTTCCCAATTATACCAATCTGGAATATGAGAAAAGCCTTTGTCGGTGTTTAGGCCTTTAAGCCTACTCAAAGTGTCCATCTCCCACTTAGAGCCACAATTATCACACCAAAGATGAACTCCCTCACTTTTCATCATGAACTCTTTGCCACAATGTGGGCATTTATAAAGAATTCTATATAGTCCGTCTGCCCTATTTTTGCATTTGGTGTGCAAGTTGTTTTCCACCTGCCATTTATACTCGTCTTTAACAAACGCTTTTTCAATTTTTGCCTGAATTTCTTCAGCCGTCATCGATTTAAGCTCTTCTCTTGTAAAAAGCATATAGATATTTGCTTCTTGGCGAATTTTTCTATAAGGGTGTTTGCTCCACTGTGGCGAATTAATAAAGTTGCCAAAACTTTTGCACATTACAACAGGCACGTCTGCAAGCTTACAAAACTTGCCTAGCGCCCCGTCTAACCTTTCGTTTATGCCAGCAAACTCAAACCTTGCTTCTGGAAAGATTGTGCACGTGTGCTTTAATTTTTTTAAGTAATAAAGCATATGCTTTGCCGTGACAATGTCGTGCGTGAATTTACGCTTTGGCATGCCACCTATGCCACCCATAAGCCAATCTCCACGCCTAAATTCTTCAACTGACATAACCCAGCCCGTCGTTCTTGGCATAATTCCCTTAACTATTTGTGGAAAGTCCATAAACGATGCGTGTGTTGCCAAGATTAGATAAGGCCCTTTTATCTTTTTTACTGCCTTTTCGGTTTTTACTCTTCCTTTATTAAACCATAAATAAAATGGCGCTGCAACAAATTCTACAATCTTAAGATACCACTTCGGCTTTATAGGTTTTTTATACATATCAAATCTTTTTTGTTGGTCTTTCATCTCTAGCCTCCCTATTAGCATTATTTTACCAAAATTTGCTCAATTTTGCAAGCAATTTGTTGAGCAATCAACAATTTTATTAAAAATAATATGCAATGCCTTTAATTTTGGCACTGCATATCTTTTGTGTTTTAATATTTTTTGGTTTTACTTGATAGAATTATCTAACGTTAAGTGCTTCGTAAGTTTTGTCTAAAGAAGCAAGTTTTTCTGATAAAATTTTCATTTCTTCTTCTGGAAGTGGAAGTTCAATAATTTCTTGAAGTCCGTTTCCACCAACCTTGCAAAGAACGCCTGTGCAAAGGTTTTTAGCACCATATTCGCCGTCAAGATATGTTGCAAGTGGAAGGATTGTTTGCGTGTCAGAAACAAGAGCCTTAACTAATTGAACTGTAGATGCAGCTATTGCATAGAAAGTTGCACCCTTAGCCTTAATAACCTTAGAGCCTGCTGCTACCATGCCCTTATAGATGTTTTCAAGTTCTGTTTCAAGGTTGTCTTTATCAACGCCCATAATCTTTGTGCAGTATTCTCTAATTGGCATACCACAAACCGTGCAAAGACTCCAAGGAGCCATACAAGCATCACCATGTTCGCCAAGAACGTATGCTGTCACGTTAGAGGCATCTACTTTGCAGTATTCAGCAACTGCTTGTTGAAGCCTATTTGAGTCAAGAAGTGTACCTGTGCCGATAACTTGTTTTTTGCTTAAACCTGTGTCGTGCATAACAACGTATGTCAATACGTCAACAGGGTTACTTACCACGATATAGAGTGCATCTGGAGCAATCTTAGCAACGTCTTTAATAACGCTCTTTAAAATACCGATATTGATTGCTGCAAGGTCAAGTCTTGTTTGACCAGGTTTTCTGCCCACACCAAAAGTGATAATTACGATGTCTGAACCTGCAACGTCGCTATATTCGCCACTCCAAATTTTGCAAGCTGGAACGCATGCTGCACATTGTGCAATGTCAAGTGCTTCGCCTTCTGCTTTTTCCTTGTTGATGTCAACAAGAAGTATTTCTGATGCAACGCCTTGAAGAGTTAACGCATATGCGATTGTTGCGCCTACATTACCTGCACCAAGGATTGAAATCTTTCTCTTTTTTTGAACCATTGTAATTCTTCTCCAACATAATTTTCATTTGTATATATAATACAATTTAAATTTAAAATAATCAACCGTTTAATAGTCATTTTTTAAATTTTGTCAACAGTTATTGCCTTAAATCTCAAAATCAAAGGATAATCTTGTTTGCACGTTAGGTCTAACTAGTCCATTTGCAATTTCAACGTGCATAGGGTTTCTTTGATATTCTTTTAACGCCTCTTCATCTCGAAATATTGAATCCATCATAATATCCCCCGACGAACTTTCTAGTTTTTCAGTTAAAATGTTCATCTTTATAAGTCCGTCAATTTTACCTTCTAGGCCTTCAAGTCCGTCTTTTATATTTTTTACGACCATAGTCTTGTCCAAAATCTCTTCTTTTAATTTCCAAATTATCATATGTTTAACCATACTTTTACCTCGCCGAATGTCTATGCCCCATTATACCAGCATAAAAAGGTGTTGTCAACATTTATTAATAATTTACTAGTTTTTTTGGGCAATCTCTTTGGCTATGTCATAAATATCCCCAGCGCCTAAAAAGACAGCTTTTTTTGCACTTGCACTTAACAATTTTATCAAGCCCTCTAATTGTTTTTTGTTGGTTGCATAATAAACTTTTTTTCCGCTTTCTTTAGCCAAATTATTTAGTCTATCAAACAGTGTTTTTGCACTGCCACTTTTTAAGTATTTTTCTCTTGCAGGATAAGTTTTATAAATTATTAGTGGAGAAATATTGCTAAAACAATTTATAAAATCATTTAGCAAAAGTTTTGTTCTTGAATAAGTGTGTGGTTGAAATACAGTTATAAACTCGCTATTTTCTATTGAATAGGTCAAAAGCATTGCAGATATTTCGTTTGGGTGATGAGCATAGTCGCAATAAAAATCTAAATTAAACCTACTTCCGATAAATTCATTTCTACGCTCTGTCCCCCAAAAGTTCTCAAGCGCTGTCTTTTGCACGCTAAAAGGCACTTTTAACTGACTTGCCACAGCCATAGAGGCAAGTGCGTTATAAACGTTATGTTCGCCTGCCACGTTTAGCTTTATTCGCCCCAAACGCCTATAGCCTTGATAAACTGTAAAGGAATAACCTTTACCGTTATAAGATATATTTTTTGCCATAAAATTAGCAAGGCTATTTTTTGCAAACGAAATGGTTTTTTCAGTGCAAATAGTTTTTGACATTTTATCGTCTATATTGATTATGGATATACTGTTTTTACTAAACTCATAAAAAGCACTTACCATATTATCAATGTTTTTGTAGGTATCCATATGGTCGTTGTCAACGTTGAGAATAACTGAAATACTAGGACTTAAATCAAGAAAGTTTTTTTGGTATTCACACGCTTCAACAACGACTATATCGCCTGAGCCACAAAGATAATTGCCAAAACTTTTATCTCTGCCACCTAAAAACACCGTCGGTTTTAGATTTGCGCATATTAACATATTTGCAATCATATCAGTCGTGGTAGTTTTGCCGTGACTCCCACTGATAGCAATGCTTTTTTTATACTTTGCCATAATTTGACCGAGAAGCTCGCTTCTTTTAACTAAAATAAGGTTGTTTTTTATAGCGTAATCTAGTTCGGGGTTGTCTGATTTAATTGCTGAAGTATAAACAACCACGTCAGCTTTTTTGACGTTTTCTTGACTGTGGTTATTAAAAACCTTTATTCCTAGCGACCTTAACTCAGCCGTATTATTAACACAAATATCGCTCCCGCTAACTATAAAGCCTTGCATTTTTAAGTGCTTTGCTAAAGCACTCATATTAATTCCACCTATGCCAATAAAATGCACTTTTACATTTTTTGGTAATAAATTAAATATAGTCATACGAAAATATATGAAAAATGGCCGTTTTTTAGCACTTTTTTATAAAAAAACACCATTTTTTTTAAAAAAGTATTGAAAAATAAAAAAAAATATGATAAAATATTATCAATATAAGGTAGGAAGGTAAATTATGAACATTACAGATGTAAGAGTGCGTATTGTCAAAAAAGATGACAGTAAACTTAAAGGCGTGGCTTCAATCACTTTTGATGATTGCTTTGTTATTCATGATATCAAAGTAATCGAGGGCAATGAGGGTTATTTTATCGCAATGCCATCAAGAAAAACTGCTGACGGAGAATACAAAGATATCGCTCACCCAATCAAAACTGAAACAAGAGAATTATTAATTAAAGCTATCTTAACTGCTTTTGAAGAAGAAAAAGCAAAACCAATTGAATAGGATGATACTCTAGCCAAACTTTTAAACAAGACTCTGCCGAAAAAAATCTTTTTCCGGTAGTTTTTTTGTGTAAAAAATAGTTTTGCTCTATATGTTTTTTTGATTTATTGCAAACTAAAACGGAAGGCAAATTTGCCTTCCGTTTTTTGTTTTTTCTTTTTTAGTTAAATTATTCGCCCTTGAAAGGTAATAAGTCAACAAGCCTTGAACGTTTGATAGCCTTTGCTAAAACTCTTTGGTGTTTTGCGCATACGCCTGTCATACGTCTTGGGAGAATCTTGCCACCTTCTGTAATGTACTTTTTCAAAGTGTTAACGTCCTTGTAATCAATAGCGTCAACTTTATTTTGACAGAAAGCACAAACTTTCTTACGTGGAATTCTCTTAACAAATTTTTTACCTTCTTTTGGTTGTGCTTCTACAGCACTAATCATATTTGTATTTTCTTCCATTTTTATACTCCTTAGATATGCCTTTAGTGAAACTTCTTAAAATGGCAATTGATTATCGTCAATAGCCTCAAGCTCAGGGCGTTCACGCTTTGCTGATACAACAGGTGCATCATCTTCACCTTGACTACCCTTTGGCGTTAAGAATTCCACTTCGTTTGCAACGATGTCAGTCACGTTTCTCTTAATTCCGTCTTTATCTTCATAAGAGCGTGTTTGTAAACTGCCAACTACTGCGACTTTGTTACCTTTTTTCAAATATTTACCACAATTTTCTGCCCTTCCACGCCATACAGTTATATTGAAAAAATCTACATCACGTGTTCCTTCAGCATTTGCATAATCTCTTGATACTGCAATGCTAAATCTACATACAGAAACTCCACTTGGTGTTTCAGATAATTCTGGGTCCCTTGTTAAATTTCCTACTAAGATAACTTTGTTCATAATCTTTCTCCTACTTAGATTTTGGTAATCAGTCTTCTTATGATACCATCTGTAATGCCTACGATACGTTTAAGTTCAACAACAAGTGTTGGTGCTGCTTCAAACGTTGTCAAGACGTAATAACCTTCAGATTTGTAGTTGATTGGGTATTGCAATTTCTTGTTGCCCCAACGGTCAGTCTTTTCAACTTTACCATCGCTACTAATCAAATCTTCGATTTTCTTGATTATCCCTTCTTTTGCTTCGTCTGTAAGTGAAGCATCTAGGATATAGAGCATCTCATATTTTGTCATATTTTTTTACCTCCCGGACTTATTCGGCTTGCCTACTTAGCAAGCAAGGTTTTTTGTTTTATATCTTTTTCTACATAATTATAGAAATAAATATACAATAACTTTAATAATAATATCAAAATATTAAACTTTTGTCAACAATTTTTATCATATCTATAAATTATTAGTGAATATTATTGCTCATTTAATAGTTGTTTTATATCTATAACCCAAGATTTGCTATTTGTTGTAACGTTAACGTATAAACAGACATATTTGCGCTTGCTAATATTCCCGAATCAACCAATTGTCTAACAGTTGCATTGGTTATCTTTTGTGAAATCGTTGCACCACTTGCTGGATTACTCAACGTGCTTAATGTTGAACTGCTGATAACGTATTTTTTGCCACAGCCTATTGCGTTTTTATCCGTAAATTCTATACCGTCTGTCTCAAAACATAACATTAGCCATATTCCAGAAGTTTTGCTAATCATAAGGGTTCCTTCTCTATCAAGCACAAAAGCTCTCTCTTCTTCGTTATAGCTGTACCTTGGCTTGTTAGCACTTCCATCGTGATTAACAAAGCAGTTTTGACCATAAATATCAAATAGAGATAGGCTGTCAATAGCGCTTCCTAACTCACCGATTTTAGCGTTTTCTTCTATCAACTTGCTCAAAATAATATTGTCGCTTTCTTCCATAACCGTACTTAAGTGCAAGTTAGCAGGGTTAAAATTAGCAAAATCGCTTACTTTAATTTTATCAGCACTTACGCCCGTTGCATCAGCTAAAATTTGATAGAGTTTAGCATTTTCACTGACAGGTAAAATAGTATTTAAGCTAACTAAATCCATATTAAAATTACCAAGACTGTTTATGCTTAGCGCACCTGCCTTTTGACCTATTTCGCCCACGTCAGCTGGGTTGTTTACTGTAATGCCCGATGCTTGCAATAATATGGTATATAATTTAACTGTTCCTTTGTTTTCAGCATCAAATGGTAAAACGTCCGTTAGTGCCAAATACTTGAACATATCTGCCTTGATATGGCTTATAGTTAAATCATTTTTAGTAAGCACTGGGTCACCTTGTTTTCTTGATGCATTAGCAGCTTTTAATAGCAAATCAATCGTTGCATCGTCAAGCCCTAAAGTTGTTAAAGATACAGAGTTAATATTCAAACCACCTTTTAAGTGTGCAACAGTTAGTTTTGAATAATTTTGTTCGCCACTACCTAGGCCTACAGCAGAACATAATACGTCATATGTAAACTTATTTTGTTCATATTCACCTAAGAACTTTGAAAGCGACAAGTTGTTAAAGTTGATGCCATTTGCCAAATCGCCAACCGTTAATTTGTTTTCTTGTGGCTTATCCCCTGCTGGCCAATCAATTACAGAATACAAGATATTGTACATATCTTTATTGTCTTCATACTTGCCTAAAATTCTTTCAAGTGATATTCCATTGTAATCAAATTTATCAAAATCAATACCATAAGACAAATCGCCAACCGTTAATTTGTCTGCTGTTGGTGGCGTCACGCCTTGTGGCCAAATTATAATAGAGTGCAACGTCTTATATACGTCTTCATGAGATTCATAATATCCTAGGAATTTTGATAGTGGCAATTTATTAAAGTTTACGCCATTTGATAGGTCACCAACTGTCAACTTATCTGCCGTTGGTGGCGTCACACCTTCTTCCCAAATTATGATAGATTGAAGCATTTCGTACATATCTTTGTTGTTTTGATATGGCAAGTTCAATACTTGTTCAAGCGTTATGCCATCAATGTCTAACTTTTCTAAAATGCCATCTAAATCTATACCTTCTGATTTTGCCGTGCCTGTCAAAAGATGGATAATTTTTACGTCTTGTGCTTTTGCTGGAGCATCTTCAACTTCAGTCCAGTCAAACATATCATACAAGATATCATAAATGAATTCGTTGCCTTCATATGGCATACCCAACAACTCTGTAAGTGGCTTTTGAACAATGTCTAATTTTTCTAAAATAGCATCTGTATCCAAGCCTTCTGATTTTGCTTTAGCAGTTAAAAGGTGAATAAGTTTTATGTCTTCTGCTTTTTCTGGTGCATCTTCAACACCTGTCCAGTCAAACATCTCGAATATTGCATCAAAAATTATTTCATTGCCTTCATATTGCAAACCAAATTGCTCTGTGAGTGGCTTTTGAGCAATGTCTAATTTGCCTAAAATAGCAATAGGGTCTAGGCCTTCTAGGTCTATTTTACCACTTAAAAGATGAACGAGTGTTAATCCTTCTGCAGTTTCTGGTGCATCTTCAACACCTGTCCAGTCAAACATCTCGAATATTGCATCAAAAATTATTGTATTGGTCTCATATGGCATTTGCAATAGCTCAGTAAGTGGCTTTTGACCAATTTCCAATTTAGCTAAAACATCAACATAACCTGATTGTAATGAGTCAATTTTTATATCGCCTTTTAATACGTGAGCTAATGTTATGTCTTCAGCCTTTGGAGCATCTTCAACTTCAAGTTTAGTCCAGTCAATCAAAGCGTGCAACAAATCATAAATTATTGTATTGGTCTCATATGGCATTTGCAATAGCTCAGTAAGTGGTTTTTGACCAATTTCCATTTTAGCTAGAACATCAGCATAATGAGTTGGAAGATATGCTAGTAAAT
Organism: Christensenellaceae bacterium; assembly: GCA_045587245.1. Lineage (GTDB taxonomy): Bacteria > Bacillota > Clostridia > Christensenellales > Borkfalkiaceae > UBA1259. The sequence continues at coordinate 49,538 of JAZNBU010000018.1, read as the reverse complement.
CCATTTCTACCAAATTGCCAATAGTAATATTTTCTATGGCAATTGGGTTTCCATCTTTATCAACTGCGATAGCTCTAACTATTTCTAAAACATCATCGCCTAGACCTAAGTCAATAATTAACACGTCATTAAACAACGAATCTAATTCAGACACTCCAGAATTTGTGATGTCTTTAATGGTTTTTCCTTTAAAAAGTTTGCTAATTAAAGCACCTATGGTGTCCTCTCCAGCACCACCTTCGCTTCCGGTGCCGTCACCAGAACCGCCTTCAGAACCAGCACCACCACTAGAGCCACTGTTTTTAAGGGCAATATCTATAATACTATCTAACGACACTCTGCCAAGGATTTCGTCAAACATATCCAGAATGTCAACAATTGGAACAGCAGTAAGGTTTGCGTAATAAAGTTGCTCGCCTTTATATCCGTTAATAGGATGGCCTTCATCGTCAAACGCTCTAGCCCATTCATAACTTCCACTATAGGTTTTTGACATTGGGCTTGTTCCACCGTCAACAGGTTTTTGGAAATAGTAAAGCTTAGGGTTGATTTCAAATTTTCCATCTTCTGTTTTTTCAATATTACCTTCATTATCAAATTTAGGCTTGTCTTCTTCTGATATTATAGGGTCCCACTTATTTTGGAACACGTCAAGACTTCCAAAAGCATCGCCTAATAATTCTTGAGCCCCACCCTCTGCAATTTTTATACAAGACAACAGACCACTTGTAAAATCCTTATTGAAATCTAGGCTCTTCATTTTTTCTCTGTCAATCTCGATAAAACCATCAACACCGATACCGTCAAGTAGCTCGTCAACGGCATCGACTATAACTGGGAAATTGTTCATATTAAACGTATCTGGGCTTAACAGCGCATCAATTATGCTCTTTGAAGAAACTTCTTCACGAACAAGTTCGTCTGAGCCACTGCCTAGATAGGTCTTAATAGGAACTACCTTCAAACCAATGAAAAGGGTTGAAGCAAGAACCACGATGCTTGTTAAAAAGCCCGTCAAATAGAACAAAAAGTTCTTTAGTCCACGGCATCTATAACTTCTAAGTGCATCTTGTTGATGTTGCTCCTTTCTTTTTTGCTTAATTTCTTCTTTTGTGTATTTTTTTCTTGCCATAATTAATCTTCCTCCATTATGGAACATTATGTTTTTATTTTATAAACTTTTTTCTTGTTTAATTTTTTTGCCTAAATGTTTTTTTGCTTGAGTAATGAGATTTTCGTGAGTGTTTTTATTTGGATATAGCACTGCATAATCAAACAGTTTTTTGTGTTCTTTGCCTATTTCTTTATCCCTATATCCTAACTCAATTAAATCCTGAGGCGTGATTTTTAAATCTCTTATTAAAAACGGCGTGCCGTCTAAAATCATTTTATCATAGATTTTTTTCCACTTTATGATTGTTGGTGCAATACTTTCGGTCTCTAAGCTTGCTCTAAAATCTGCTTGCTTAACCCTGCGAAGCTCATCGAGTCTGTCTTGATGCTTGACCAAAAATTTTCTAACCTTACTTTCGCTCATAGAACAGTCCAAATCAACCATATGCTCTCTAACCAAGAATTTTACCTGAGTTATAGTAGCCTTGTCTGCTTTAAATCTTTTAAGCACTCGCTCAGCAATCCTTTCTCCTTCAGAAAAATGATGATAATAATATCCATCTCTTAAATAGCAGAAAGGCTTTCCTATATCGTGGAACAATGCACCGAGCCTAATTGACGGATGCGAATATAAAACCGTTCTTATGCTGTGCTCTAGCACGTCGTATTTATGAAAGTCTGCTCTTTGAACCATTCCACGGCCTTCCGTTAGTTCTGGCAAAATCTTATCTAAAACTCTTGTATGATCCAAAATCTTAAGTGCTGTGTAATGACCTATCGGGTCAGAAAAAGTATATTTTCCATCAGCATTGAGTATCAATTTAAGTTCATTAAAAATGCGTTCTGGCGATATATCCAAAATATTATCTGCATATTTTTTTGCCGATTGAATTACTTCATACGTGGGCTGAAAATTTAATTCCCCTGCAAACCTTGCAAGGCGCATAAGCCTTAGTCCGTCAACACTAAACACTTTATCAGGCTCTGCAACAGTCGAAAGCGTTTTGTTTTTGATATCTTCCACGCCACCCAAAAGGTCTATGATTTTATCGTTTATAACGTCATAATAAATTGCATTGCACTTAAAATCCCTTCGGAGTGCATCTTCTGAAATATCTTCGGTAAACTCACTCTTTTCCGGCAAATGCTCCCCACCCACGTATTTATCACGGCGAAAAGCAGTGTATTCATAATGAAAAGCCCCGTCCGAAAACATAACCGTGCCCGTCCTAGGATAAATTGCGCTTTCTTTAATGCCGAAATCGTTAAGTTCTTTTACAAATTGGCTTGCAGGAATTGCGCCGGCAATGTCAAGGTCAGTTGAAAGCGAGCCGTCGATAAGATAATTCCTGACTGCTCCTCCTACAACGTAAAGTGGTTTTGACGTCATTTTTGCTAATTTTATGAAGTTACTAGGCAAAATATTTTTCATAACTTATTTATTATATCATATTAACTTGAATTTTTCATCAATTTATAGTAAAATTTATTAAGAAAGCAAAAAAAAAAGGATAAAAGATGTTAGATTTTATTATAAATCCTACAGCAGGTGGGAAAAAAGGAAAAAAAATTAAAAAAGTTGTTGACTTTTTACAAACTTATTTAAAAGAAAAAGACGTTTGTTATCGATTACACTACACCTCTTATAAAGGTCACGCAAAAAAACTTGCTGAAGATTTGATTAGCAATAAGGCAACCGATATTATTGTTGTTGGTGGCGACGGCACTTTGCACGAAGTTGTAAACGGTTTTTCCGAATTTAACGCAAATTTAGGCTTAGTGCCTTGTGGCACGGGCAACGATTTTGCATCAGCTCTTGGTTTGCCTTTATGCCCACAAAAAGCGTTAGATATTATACTAAGCGAATCACCTAAATTTGTTGACTATATGCAACTGCCTAAAGTTAGGGGCATAAATATAGTTGGCACGGGCATTGACGTGGACGTTCTTAAAAGATATGAAAAACTAAAAGTGAAAAACAAGTTTAACTACACAACGTGTCTTATTAAAACGCTTTTTAATTTTGACTACACCAACTTTACTGCAAAGTTTGGCGACAAAGAAATTCCCTATCGCTCTTTTATCGCTTGCATTGCAAACGGAAGCGTTTACGGTGGGGGGATTCCTATCTGCCCTGTAGCTAGCCCAACCGACAATAAACTAAATTTTGTTGCAGTTAAATCAATGGCAAAACTAAAAATTATCGGAGCATTTTTAAAACTTAAAAAAGGCAAGATTTTATCACTAAAACAAGCCGAACATTTTGAGTGCAGTAGCGTTGATATTATTACCGATAAACCTTGCACCATAAACGTTGATGGCGAGCTTTATGAAAATATGCCGTTTTCCGTTCAAATCGTATCAAACAAACTTAAAATGTATAGAAAGTAATCTAAAACAAAAACTTAAAAGGAGGCAAAATTTGCTCTCCTTTTTCTATTTTTTTAATTTTATTCAAGACCTACTATCATATAGTCAAAGTTATCAAACTCAACCGTAATCTTATTGCCACAAGCAAGTTTTACCTTTTCGCCTGTCATCTTGTTTGTTGCAGTATTATACTTTTTAGCAAACTTAACTTCTGTTTTGCCTGTTGGATTTTTGCAGAAGTTTGCAATAACTGCAAGAATTTTGCCACCGAGTTCATAATAACTTACCTTAACGTTCTCGTTATCCGTTTGAACGTCGTTATTGAAGAAAGGCTTAAATTCTGCTTTAGAAGTAGGAAGCTCATCGTATATACGCCAAATCTTTGCAACTTCTTTAAGGTCTTCTATACTGTTGTTTGCCCTTGGCAATACGTTAAACGCAACGATTGTTGAAAGTGATTGATGGAATGACCATAGCGTTGGGTTTGTATATGCTATATATGATATAGGAACGCCTGCAGTTTTACCTGTATAGAGTGAACGGAAGTGCCCTTCTGGAACTTTATCGAGCAATCCTTTTACCAAAAATGGTTGAATAACTTCGCCATCATATAAGCTGTCAGCGAACGCTAAAGTTGGTGCTGGGAAAGTCATACCCGTATGCGCATTGATTATACCGCCACGGCTATGAACAACGTCGTGAAGTTTTTCAACAAACGCACGTCTGCGCCATACGTCGTACGTTGGACGAACGTTACCGTTTTTATCAACGTATCCGCAACCGTGTTCTAAGTTCATACACCCTGTGATTGCAAACGTGCCGTCAACGTATATTCCGTCAATATGGTATTCATCCATAATGCGAGCAATGCCGGCAAGGAATACTTCACTATAATCTGAGGCATAGCAAACACTATAGTCTCTTTGATATGGTTTTCTTGAATACAAGCACTTCCAAAGTTCATAGTGAGTTGTTGAATAACGTTTTTTATATTTGTATAAGAATTTTTTATTAAATAGTGGTGAAAGCGATGATATTTCATACCCAAAATATGGAACAATTTTAATACCACGAGAGTGCGCAACTTCAACAAGTTTTTTAAGTCTTTCAGAAGTTTTGTCAGTTAGCATAAAGCTGTTTTGCATATCGTTCCAAAGTTCGTGAACGTATAATACTTCAATGCCTTCTTTTTTGAGTGCATCAATAAGTAGTTCATCATCACCCTCTTTATATGGCGCATCAAGGGCCACGCTTGCATTATCAGCTGAACTTACTTGACCTGCGTGATAACTCTTTTCAAAGAAGTTGTTTGATATGTATGGTTTAACAGGTGTTGCTTGCATACCAAACTCAAAGTTGATTGGGAATAAGTAGCCACCGTTTGCGCCACCCTTATCAACCCAGTCAAGATGCTCTTCGTCTAAGAAACGAACTTTTAGTAGAACGTGGTCTTCTTTGTTATGAACTTCAATAACTCTATTTGGAAGGAAATATCTCCAACCTTCGTCACTTTCAAAGAAAACTGACATACCTATATCGTCATTGCCAAGATATACGTTTTGCTTGAATGGAGCAACCAAACTTTCACTTGGCACGTAATCAAGACCATAAAGTGATGGAGTGCCAACAGTTTCCTTGCCGTTAATTTTAATGTTGCCAAATGGATATATTTGATACATTTTGGCAGACTCTTTCTTAAATGGAATTTCAAGGAAGAGTTCGTTAAGAACTAAATTTTCAGATATGGCAGATGACTTTGGCATTAACTTTGCATTACACTTAACGCAACCATCATAGAAAATTTGCATTGATGTATTTAAAACAAGTTCTCTAAACTTTGTTGTTTGAACAAAAGTTTTTGATTTACCATCCGTGCCTAATATCTCAAAGTTTTCGCAAGCTTCCCATTCGATAGGCTTACCAAAACAAGTACCTACAAGACGAATTGGGCCTGCAAGGATTTCCTCGCCACCTGAAATTATTGAAGAAAAGAATGGAGAATCAGATATAGTATATTTTCTATTCCAAACGGTTGCCTCATAATTGTTGCCATCTCTTTTACTTTCTACCGGCGTTAAACCAGGCACTGTGATATTACTTTGCATAATATTCTCCTTAACATTATTTTTCTTTTTATTTTATTCATAAAATAACTACCTAAAATATTATAACCCACCCAAAAAAATATGTCAATAGTAATTATTATTTTATTGTTAATTTTTCAAGATTTTTTCTTGATTACTATCAGAAAGTTTTAACGTACGCCCTTTACTTTTGTGTATATATGTGTTATAATGTTTTTTAAGTATAAAAACTCAAATTTATATTTAAAAATAGGCAAAATTCAAAATAAGCGAGCTACAAAATGAAACTTTTAAAAACTATTAAAGAGACAACTTTATCTTCAATCCCCCTCGCTATAATTATTGCAATTTGCCTTATTCTATTTCCTTTCTCTAACCCAGCATTATATGGCAAGGTTTTAGTTGGATATTTTTCGGTTATTATTGGGCAAGCACTTTTCCTTGTAGGTTTGGACTCAAGCATCTTGCCTATCGGAAGTAAGCTTGGCTCGTCTTTTTCTAAATATAACAAACTGTTTTTCGTTTTAGCGTTTGGTTTTTTGTTCGGTTTGCTTTCAACAGTTGCAGAGCCTGCGCTTTCTGTCCTTGCTCGCCAAATTACCGTTATTCTTCCTATAGTCAGTAGCACGCTGTTTATTTGGATTACCGGCACAGGTATAGGAATGGGTGTTGCTTTAGCGCTTGTAAGGATGATTAAAAACTTAAACGTAAAACTTGTTTTCGGCGTTCTTTATTCACTGGTTTTTATTCTGGTTATTTTTGCACCACCTGAGTTTATTTCTCTTGCCTTTGATGGAAGTGGCGCAACTACTGGAGACGTTTCCGTGCCTTTTATTTTGGCGCTTGGAATCGGTATTTCCACCACCTTTTCTAAAAGTAAGAAAAACGACGATTCGTTTGGTATAATCGGTATTGCTTCGGTAGGCCCTATCGTTACAGTTCTTCTTTACGGCATTATAGTAAAGACCATAAACGGTAGCATACCCCCTGCTAATCCATACACTATCACCACGGGCTTTGCGCTAGGTGATATCGTGGTGGCCAACCTTTTAGACGTTGCCTTAGCAGTTTTCCCTATAGTGCTTATCGCCGTGCCTGTGCTACTTTTTGTTATCAAACTGCCAAAGCGTGAATTTTGGCGTTTAATGCTGGGCGTTATACCTGTTTATTTTGGGCTTTTAATCTTTTTGTCTGGCATTGACTATGGTTTTGGTTTTGTCGGGCAATATATTGGCGGGGTCTTCTTTGATTCATCTAGACCTGACTTTTTCCCTTACTTACTACTTATCGTTGGCTTTATCTTAGGCGCTGCCATAACCGTTTCAGAACCTGCAGTAGTTGTGCTTGGCTCTCAAATCGAAGAGATTACAAACGGCCACATTAAGAAGGCTACTATTATTGTCACACTTGCTATCGGTATTGGCTTTGCTTCTTTACTTTCGGTTCTTAAGATTTTAACGCAAATTAATATACTTTACTTTTTAGTGCCACTATATCTTTTATCAATAGTGATGATGAAGTTTACGCCCAAACTGTTCGTTGGGCTGGCCTTTGACTCTGGGGGCGTGACGGGTGGCGCATTGACATCAGCTTTTTTAACCCCACTAACACTTAGCATTGCACAGTCGGTGGCAACGATGACAAATAGCACGATGTCTATTATTACAAACGGATTTGGAATAATATCTTTTATTTCCGTCACTCCACTTATTGCCATTCAAGCGCTTGGCATTATATACGATATTCGTTCTAAAAAGGCAAGCAAACAACTTGCAAATGAATCTTTTGATGACCTTCAAAAATTCGTTGATAGTAACGATACTAAAGACGTAAAAAAATCTAACTCAAAAAAAGTGAGGATAAGATTATGGAAGAAAAAATAATAAACGGCTTACAGTATTTCGTAATAATAGGTAGCACCAAATTAAGAGATAAGTTTACTAACCTACTTATCGAAAACGGTGGGCACTCTATCGACACGATTTATGGGCGTGGCTCGGTTGGAAAAAGCATTTTGGCGCAAGCCTTTGGGCTTGATGCCGACCAAAAAAAGGCTATTATTTCCTGCCTTTTACCAACCGAAAATGCTAAAAAGGTTATGGAAATTTTATATAAAGAATACAAATTCAGCAAAGCGAACACAGGCATTGCGTTTAGCGTGCCTATCCAAAAATTATTGTTTTAATTAAAGGAGAAAAAAATGAAAGATTTAAAAGTTTTATATATTATTGTAAACGCTGGCTTTGCCACTGAAATCGTTGATATAGCAAGAGAAAACGGTTCGACCGGTGCAACAATCTTAAACGCAAGAGGCTCTGTTCCTAATCCACAAACTATTTTCGGAATCACTATTGACCCAGAAAAAGAAATAGTTTTAACCATTGCTGAAAAAGAGGTGGCACAAAAGATTATGGAAAGCGTTAAAGAAAAGGCTGGGGTCGGAACACCTGCCCACGCAATTTGTTTTTATATGCCTGTTGAAATGTGCACGCTTGATTTTGATAAGAAAGTAGATTAATATTTAACTATCTTAAAAGGCCAGCCTTTTTAGGTTGGCGTTTTCTTTTTTTATTAATTAGTGTATAAAAATATTTTCGTTTGGTCATAATCTTGTATGTAAAAATACGAGTAAAATTAACCCATTTTTATATTAAATACATATTATAAAGTGGGATTTACTTTAATAGGCTTGGAGATATTATGATAAAACGAGGAGAACTTTATTACGCCGACCTTAGCCCTGTTGTTGGAAGTGAGCAAGGTGGGGTTAGACCTATTTTAATTGTGCAAAACGACACGGGCAATAAATATAGCCCTACAATTATCGCTGCCGCCATTACAAGCCAACTCAATAAAGCAAAACTGCCCACGCACATAGAACTAAGTGCAAACGAGTTTGGACTTTTAAAAGATTCGGTTATACTTTTAGAACAAATTAGAACGCTTGATAAAAGGCGTATAAAAGAAAAGATTGGCGAGCTTTCACCCCTAAAAATGCAAAAGGTAAACACTGCCCTACTTATTAGTTTAGGGTTTAATGAAAACCGAGAGACCTTTACATCATAGTAAAAACGGCACAGCGTTTTGCTGTGCCGTTTATGTTTTATAACCAACTTAAACTAATTCAACAAGAGCGTCATAGCCCTTTCTTGATTTCTTTCTCTTGTCGATATCAGAGTATCCTAAAGCGATTACAATAGAAACGCTTTGGTCTTCTGGCATTGAAAGTGCTTCTTTTAGTTCTTTTTCGTTAATCCAACCGATAATGCAAGAACTTACACCTAAGCTTTCAGCGCCAAGTGTTAGATATGCTGAAATTTGACCAATATCGTATTTTACAAAGTGGTTTCTATCAAACTTTAAGCTTGCACCGAGTTTTAACGTTGCTTGTTGTTCTGCCAAAACAATAAAAGCCTTAGCCTTGTTTGTAAACTTGTTCATCATCATATCTTGCAAAGTTTTAGCAACCTTTTTGCGTGCGTTTTCTTCGGTTACAACGTATAGCTTCCAAGGTTGACTGTTGCAAGCTGATGGAGCAAGCAAACCTAAGTTTACGATTTTATCAAGCGTTTCTTTGTCAATAGGCTTATCGTTAAAATCTCTACAAGACTGTCTATTATTTACTAATAAAGAAAATTGTTCAAACATAATTTCACCTAAATTTTTGTTTACTTTTTTATTATTATATAATAAAATCAAAAATTTTGCAACAGTTTTTATTTTTTAATTTCTAGAGCTTGCTCTTTTCTAAACCTTTCAACAGCCTCTAAATATTTTTCCGAAAGGGATAGCGTATATCTCTGTTTTTCATCATAACTAAGCGTATTAAAAATTTTTTCATCGGTTAGCCTGCCTATCGCATTATGAACTTCGCCTTCTTCTAAAAGAAGTTTCTTAACTTTATTATAAAACTCTTCTTTTTCATCATCACGATTTTTAATGTTTTCAATCACCCTTTCAGTATAATATTGTTTTACCTTAGAAGTTGAAATGCCTGCCTTTTCAGCACGCTCTATATTTTCGGTTAAATTCTTTTGATAACTTTGCCAAAATCCACCTTTTAAGCGCTTTTTGGCTTCTTTACAATATTGTTTTAGGCTTTTACCTTCTTCTACCATAATTATCTCCTGTTTTTCTACAAAATTCTACATAATTTTACTTTTTCTGCATTAAAAAAATAAAGTCTATCGATACTCGATAGACTTCTTTTGTTTTAGCCTTTAATGCTTCTCTTTCTAGCAGCTTCAGACTTCTTTTTCTTCTTTACAGAAGGTTTTTCATAATGTTCTTTCTTACGCAAATCACCGATTATGCCGTCACGTGAACATTTTCTCTTAAAACGTCTTAATGCGCTGTCGATATTTTCGTTTTCGCCTACTCTTACGATTGACATCTCTTTCAACCCTCCTTTGCCCTTTGGCTGTTCGATAAAGCCTTTTTAGTATATCAATCATTATCGATTTTGTCAACATTTTTAACGTGCTTTTTAGAATTTATATTTTTTTCTTGACTTAATTTTATTATATTGCTAATATATTTGTATTATATTATATGGATATATTTATGACAAATAAACGATGCTATAATTTTTTAATATTTGCTTCTGTTTTAGTTTGGGTTATAATGATGGGTAGCAAAAACATATATACTGCCGAATATATTGAAATTGGAAATATGTTTAATGCTACTAAGCCACAAGTAAGCCTTGCTATGACCTTTTATTTTTTAACTTATGGTCTGATGCAAGTTTTGCTTTTCTTTGTCATTGACAAACTAAGTATCAAGTGGTATATGCTTATCACCATTGCCCTTTCTGGCATTGTGACTATTTTTGTTGCCCTTACAATGAATTTGTGGAGCTTGTGGTGGATATTAGCTATAAACGGCATACTTCAAGCTGGTATTTGGGGTATGTGTACGGCAGTTCTTAATAAATATTTGCCTATCAATATGAAAGCAACGGCTAATATGCTTATGAATATCGGAACAGCTTTTGCTGGCATTATCTCTTACGGCTCGGCATCACTTTTTATTTCTTTCAAAAGGGTTGACTCTCCTTTTACTTTCTTTGGAATAATCCTTTTTGTTTCGGCTTTTATCTTCTTTATTGCCGTTAAAAATTGCGAAAAGCTAAACTCTCAAACTGAAAACATAAACTCTTCTTCATCTGTTAAGAACTTAACGCCAACGCCATTTGCGCTTAAAACAAGTCGTTCTAAAACCTTGTTTTTTATAATCACCTTTGCGCTAAGCTTTTTGGTGCATTGTGTGTTTTACGGCACGATAAACTGGATTCCTAGTTTATTACAAGAAAATTTTGGTATGCGTGAAGATATTGCAATTTTTATTTCGGTTTTAGCACCACTTGCAACTATGGTAGGGCCTATTATCGCAATTAGGCATTGTGAAAAATACGTAAACTTTGTCACTGTTGGGCTCGTTTATTTTATAATCGCATCAGTTATTTCACTTGCATACGTGTTCATATTTAATTCTAACGTTATAATTTCGCTTGCCGTTTTGATAATTTATTTAATTATTATTCAAGGTGCTATTACCATAGTCTTTAGCATCATTTCTTATAAACTTTGCGATTACATAAGCGCAGGCGCTCACTCTGGGCTAATGAACGCTGCAGGCTCTTTTTCAGCAGGCATTGCCCCAACCATTATCGGCGCAATTATTCAGTTTAGTGGCTGGCAAATTTCTTATCTCGTTATTTTTATTTTCACCTTTATTATAACTATATTTATTGGCGTGATTTTGCTTTTATTAAATAAAACAAAAAAGAAATCTATATAAAAGTTTTCAAACTAGAAACCCCTTAAACGTTCGTTTAAGGGGTTCATTTTTTATTTATTAACGTATATTATAGCGTTGCTGCCATAACTGCTTTGATTGTGTGCATTCTGTTCTCTGCTTGGTCAAACACTATTGACGCTTCGCTTTCAAACACTTCATCGCTAACTTCCATTGCAGAAATTCCAAACTTTTCGTAAATGTTCTTGCCGATAGTTGTGTTTAAGTCGTGGAAGGCTGGTAAGCAGTGCATAAATTTGCATTGCTTTCCTGCATTGTCCATAACTGCTTTATTTACTTGATATGGATAAAGTTTTTCTATTCTTTCTTTCCAAACGTTATCAGGCTCGCCCATTGAAACCCAAACGTCTGTATAAATTACGTCAGCATCTAAAGTTGCAACCATTGGGTCAGTTATAAACTCTAACTTAGCGCCCGTTTTACTTGCAATTTCTTGTGCCTTTGCAATAAGTTCAGCACTTGGGAAATATTCTGTTGGGGCTGAGGCTACAAAGTGCATTCCCATTTTAGCACAGCCTATCATAAGCGAGTTACCCATATTATATCTTGCATCGCCCATATAAACGAGCTTTTTGCCCTTAAGAGAGCCAAAATTCTCTTTTATAGTCATAAAGTCTGCTAGAATTTGGGTTGGGTGGAATTCGTTTGTAAGTCCGTTCCATACAGGCACGCCTGCATATTTTGCTAAATCTTCTACGATTTCTTGGCCGTATCCCCTATACTCAATGCCGTCAAACATTCTGCCCAAAACTCTTGCAGTGTCGGCAATACTTTCTTTTTTGCCGATTTGAGAGCCTTGTGGGTCAAGATAAACTGCGCTCATACCAAGGTCAGAGGCTGCAACTTCAAAACTGCAACGTGTTCTCGTGCTTGTCTTTTCAAAAATAAGGGCGATATTTTTGCCTTCGCAAATTCTGTGGCTAACGCCCATCTTTTTCATTTGTTTTAATTGACTTGCATAATCAATCAAATGTTCAATTTCTTCGCTTGTAAAATCTAAAAGTTTTAAAAAACTTCTGCCTTTTAAATCCATTTTGTCACCTTTATTAAGTAATCTTTTGTTATTCAGCACAAACACTTAAAATTGTGTTAATTGCAAACTCTAAGTCTTTCATAGGAATATTGAGCGCTGGTAAAAGTCTAACCTTATCTTTTGCCGTTAAACAAATAACACCCTTTTCTATGCATTTTAGAACAACTTCTTTTGCTGGCTTTGTGGTTTTAATGCCTATCATAAGCCCCATTCCACTTACACTTTCAATGCCTTTTGCACCTTGAAGTCTTGTGAATATGTATTCACTTTTTTTATTAACTTCGCTAAGAAGTTTATCATCAATTCTTTGGATAACGTTTAATGCACCTGCAGCGCACACAGGGTTGCCACCATAAGTAGAACCGTGGTCACCAAAGCCCAAAACCTTTTCGGTTTTTTCGTTCATCATACAGCATCCGATAGGAAGTCCACCACCAAGCCCTTTTGCCGTTGTGATAACGTCAGGGCAAACGCCATAGCTCATATACGCATAAAGCTTGCCCGTTCTTCCGTTGCCAGTTTGAACTTCGTCTATCATAAAGATAATATCGTTTTGTTTGCAAATCTCTTCAACGCCACAAACAAACTCCCTGTCAAGCGCTATAACCCCACCTTCGCCTTGCACACACTCTATCAAAATGCCACAAACTTTATGTTCGTTAACTAATGTTTTAACGCTTTCAATGTCGTTTGCAGTTGCATAAACAAAACCTGTTGTTAAAGGATTAAATTTAGCGTGGAAAACGTCTTGCCCTGTTGCTGAAAGAGTTGTTATCGTTCTGCCGTGAAAACTGTTTTTAAGTGTGATTATAGTTGTATAATCTGCACCTTTGTTTTCAATGCCGTATTGACGAGCTATCTTGATTGCACACTCGTTTGATTCAGCACCAGAGTTTGAAAAGAAAACCTTTTTCATACCCGTTTTTTCGCAAAGTTGTTTTGCTAGGATTGCACAAGGCTCTGTATAATATAGGTTTGACGTATGTTGCACTTTGTTTAGTTGTGCTTTAACGGCTTTTTTCCACTTTTTATCGCTTATACCAAAAGCCGTAACGCCAATGCCACTGCCCATATCGATATAAGTTTTTCCGTTTACGTCAACTACTTTTGAGCCTTTGCCTTTTATAATTTCAATAGGAAAACGTGCGTATGTATTTGCAACGTATTCTTTATCTATTTGAATAAAAGTATTCATTTTTAAGCCTCCACAACCATTGTGCCGGCACCTTCATCGGTTAGAATTTCCATAAGGATTGAGTGTGGAATTCTTCCGTCCATAATGATAACGTTTTTAACGCCGTGAGCAATAGCATCAATACAGCAGTTTACTTTTGGTATCATACCGCCTTGAATAACGCCACTTTCTTTAAGGGCTTGTGCCTCTTTAAGTGTAATCTTTGGAATAAGTGTTGTTGGGTCGTTTTTGTCTTTTAAGATGCCTGCAATATCAGTCATCATAATAAGTCTTTCAGCTTTTAATGCACCAGCAATTCTTGCTGCAGCAGTGTCGCCGTTTATGTTATAAATATTGCCTTCTTTATCGCAACCAACTGTTGAGATAACTGGAATATAGCCGTTGTTAAGTAGGTCTTCTACACAACCGATATTGATGTTTGTAATTTCACCAACAAAGCCGAGTTTAGGGTCTTTCATCTCTGCTTCGATAAGTCTTCCATCTATACCAGAAACGCCCATTGCCTTGCCACCGTTTACTTCTAAGTAATTAACAAGTGATTTATTAACCTTACCAGCAAGCACCATTTGAACGATATCAACAGTTTCCTTATCCGTCACTCTAAGTCCATCAACAAAGGTTGCCTTTTTACCAAGTTTATCCATAAGTTCATTGATTTCAGGGCCACCACCGTGCACTAAAACAACCTTTACACCAACAAGGTGCAAAAGCACTATATCTTCCATAACTTGTTCTTTCAAAGTTTGGTTTATCATTGCGTTGCCACCATATTTAACAACAACAACTTTTCCGTAATATTGTTGTATGTAAGGAAGCGCTTGAGTTAAAACTTCTGCACGCTGAGCGTTTGAAAAATTTTTATCCATAATTTTCTCCTAATTTAAGTACGATAGTCGCCATTGATTTTAACGTAGTCATACGTTAAATCGCAACCCCACGCTTTAGAGTTAAACTCGCCGTCATTTAAGTTTACGGCAATTGTAATTTCTTTTTCAAGTAATATTTCTTTAGCCTTTTCTTCAGAGAAGTCAACGCCACTGCCATTTTTACAAACGGCAATTTCGCCCTTCTTAGAGATAAAGCTTACGTCGATTTTATTTACGTCAACGTCTGCACCACTATATCCTATTGCACAAAGAACCCTACCCCAGTTTGCATCAGCACCAAACATCGCTGCCTTTGTTAGGCTTGAACAAATTACGCTTTTAGCAACAGTTTTTGCAATTTCAAGTTCTTTTGCACCTTCAACAGCACATTCTAAAAGTTTTGTTGCACCTTCGCCATCGCCTGCAATCATTCTGCAAAGGCTTACGTTTACTGTGTTAAGAGCCTTCATAAACTCTTCAAAGTCCTTGCCTTCGCTTTCAATCTTGGTGTTTTTAGCAAGGCCGTTTGCAAGAACAACAACCATATCGTTTGTTGACGTATCACCATCAACGCTAATCATATTAAAAGTTTCTTGAATATCGCTCTTTAATGCTTTTAAAAGCATTTCGCTACTAATATTTACGTCACTTGTAATGAACACAAGCATTGTTGCCATATTTGGGTGAATCATACCACTACCTTTTGCGATACCACCAATATGACAAACTTTATCGCCGATATTAAACTCGACTGCAATTTCCTTTACTGCAACGTCAGTTGTCATAATTGCTTCGGCTGCCAAAAGTCCGTTATCGCTTGAAAGTCCTTTTGCTAAGCTTTCCATACCCTTTTTGATAGGCTCAATGTTTAATGGCTGGCCGATAACGCCTGTAGATGCAACAACAACGTCGTCTGCTGGGATATTTAATGCACTTGCAACTAAACCACTCATTTGCTCTGCAATTTCAATGCCGTTTGCATTACAAGTGTTTGCGTTGCCACTATTACAAATAATAGCGCTTGCAATGCCGTTTTCTATATGTTTTTTTGTCACCACAAGTGGTGCGCCTTTAACTAAGTTTGTTGTATAAACGGCTGCCGTTGTGGCAGGAACCTCACTTGATATAAGCGCCAAATCACGCTTTGTTCTGTTATGACGAATACCACAATGCACGCCATTTGCTGTAAATCCTTTTGATGCACACACGCCACCACTAATAATCTTCATAATTTTTCTCCTTTATAGTATGAGTCCTTTTGTTTGGCTTTCTCCAAGCAATATGTTCATATTTTGAATTGCTGAACCTGAGGCCCCCTTGCCGAGATTATCAAAGCGAGAAACAAGAATAATTCTGTCTTTGTTTCCATAAACAAAAAGTTCCATACTGTCTTTTCCACGCATACTATTTGCTGATAAAAAGCCTTCTTCAGTGTTTTCTTTTGCAAGGCATACAACCTTGCCTGTATAAGTTTTTTTGTAAATTTCTCTAATACCTTCTATATCACACTTTATGTCTTTTGCAAAGATTGGAACGGTCACTTCCATACCCCTATCATAGTCTGCAACTATTGGACAAAAGATTGGATTCATATCTAGCGAGCAATACTTTTGCATTTCTGATAAGTGCTTATGTGTTTGACCTAAAGCATATTGGCGTGGCGCATCATAAAGCATAGGCTTATCTTCGCCTTCATACTCTGCAATCATCTTTTTTCCACCACCCGTATAGCCTGTAATAGAAAAACAAGTGAGTGCAACTTCTTTACTCATTACACCAGCATTAATAAGTGGGTTTACAAGTGCTATAAAACCACTTGCGTGACAACCTGGATTTGCAATGCGTTTTGAATTAGCAATTTTTTGCTCAAAATTGTTAATTTCAGCAAAGCCATACTGCCACGTTTCGTTTACCCTGTGTGCCGTTGACGTGTCTATGATTTTGACGTTTGGGTTTTCCACAAGCTTTACTGCATCTATTGCCGCTTGGTCTGGTAAGCATAAAAAAGCAACGTCTGCGCTGTTTAATGCTTCTTTTCTTGCTTTTTCGTCTTTTCTAAGTTCTTCTGAAAGTTTTATTAAGTTTATATCTTCTCTATTTGACAGCCTTTCTACTATTTTTAAGCCCGTTGTTCCAGCACTGCCATCAATAAATACGTTATACATTTTCTAATTGTTCCTTTATCCACTCTATTTGCATTTCAACCGATTTTGGAGAAGTGCCACCGAGTGATATACGTTTTTCTACACAAGTATTTAAGTTGATTTCATTAAACAAATCTTGCTCGAAAATATTATCGTAATTTTTATATTCTTCTAAGCTTAAGTCTTCTAAAATTTTGCCGTTTTTAATGCAATCGCTTACAATCTTTCCAACAATTTTATACGCAGACCTAAAAGGCATGCCTTTTTTAACCATATAGTCTGCAAGGTCTGTTGCGTTGATAAAGCCTTTTTGTGATGCCAAAAGCATATTTTCTTTTAGCACTTTCATACTCTTTATCATTGGCGCTAAAACGTCTAAACACATTGAAACTGTGTCGTAACTATCGAACACGCCTTCTTTATCTTCTTGCATATCTTTATTATAAGCAAGTGGAAGACCTTTTAGCATTGTGAGTATTGACATTAAGTTGCCATATACTCTGCCTGTTTTTCCACGCACGAGTTCTGCCATATCCGAATTTTTCTTTTGTGGCATTATTGATGAGCCTGTTGTGAAAGCATCGGAAAGTTCAACAAACTTAAACTCCCAACTTGTCCAAAGCAAGATTTCTTCTGAAAGCCTTGATAAGTGCATCATAAGGATTGCGCAGTTTGATGAAAACTCTATGCAAAAGTCTCTATCCGAAACGCCGTCAATACTGTTCATATTAACACTATCAAAGCCCAAAATCTTGGCTTCAAGTTCCCTATCCGTGTCGTAAGTTGTTCCTGCAAGGGCGCAACAGCCGATTGGCGAAACGTTTAAGCGTTCATAGCTACTGATAAACCTTTTTATATCCCTAAGTAGCATCATTGCATAAGCCATTAAGTGATGCCCAAAAGTGATTGGTTGCGCACGTTGTAAGTGTGTGTAGCCCGGCATAATAGATGACTTGTGTTCTTTGGCTTGAGAGGTTATAGCAAAAAGAAGATTTTCTATCTTTTCGGTCACCTTTTCGGTTGCATCTCTTAGATACATTTTTGTATCAAGTGCAACTTGGTCGTTTCTGCTACGTGCAGTGTGGAGCTTTTTGCCAACTTCACCAACTCTCTCTGTTAAGACTTGCTCAACAAACATGTGTATATCTTCTGCTGTATAATCGATTTCAAGTTTGCCACTTTCAAGGTCAGCGAGAATTCCATCTAAGCCGTCGATTAGAATATCGGCGTCTTGCTTTGATATGATATTTTTTGCACTGAGCATACTTGCGTGCGCCATACTACCTAAAATATCTTGTTTATACATTCTGCTATCAACTTTAATCGAACTGTTAAACTCATCAGCTATTTTGCTAGTTACGCCGTCTGTACGGCCTGCCCACATTTTTGCCATATTGCCTCCATTTAGGCATAATTTTTCTATGCCTTTTTAACGAAATTATCCTGCGCAAAAAAAATTTCGCACAGGATTTAAGGATTTTAAGCCTTGTTTTTATTCTTTTCTACCATTGCTGCAACTTTGATTGGCAAGCCAAAGAGATTGATAAAGCCTTCTGCATCTTTTTGGTTATAATCACTTTCGCCAAACGTTGCAATTTCTTCGCTATAAAGTGAATCTTCACTCCATACGCCTGCGTTTATCATATTACCTTTATAAAGCTTTAAGCGAACTTTACCGTTAACTTTTTCTTGAGTTTTATCAACGAATGCAGCAAGCGCTTCTCTAAGTGGTGTAAACCATTGTCCGTTATAAACAAGTTCACCATAAGTGATAGCAAGTTTTTGTTTTTCGTGCATTGTCATCTTATCAAGGCACAACGTTTCTAAAACGCTGTGTGCTTTGTATAGAATTGCACCACCTGGTGTTTCATATACGCCACGACATTTCATACCTACTAAACGGTTTTCTACGATATCAAGAAGTCCTATACCATTTTCTCCACCGAGTTTGTTGAGCTTTAAGATAATTTCTTTTGCGCTCATCTTTTCGCCGTCAAGAGCAACAGGAACACCTTTAACGAAATCAAGTTCAACATAAGTTGGCTTATCTGGTGCTTTGATTGGTGAAACGCCAAGTTCCAAAAAGCCTTCTTTTTCATACAATGGTTCGTTGCCTGTATCTTCTAAGTCTAAACCTTCGTGTGATAAGTGCCACAAGTTCTTATCCTTTGAATAGTTTGTTTCTCTGTTGATTTTAAGTGGAACGTTATGTGCCTCTGCATAATCAATTTCTTCTTCACGAGATTTGATATCCCATATACGCCAAGGAGCAATAATTTCCATATCTGGGCAGAAGTGTTTTAACGTAAGTTCAAAACGAACTTGGTCATTACCCTTACCTGTACAGCCGTGTGCAATTGCATCTGCGCCTTCTTTAATTGCAATTTCTGCAAGGCCTTTAGCAATACAAGGACGTGCGTGTGAAGTTCCAAGTAAATATTCTTCGTAAATAGCGCCAGCTTTTACGCAAGGAATTATGTAGTTATCAACGTAGTCGTCAGTTAAATCTAAAACGTAAAGCTTAGATGCACCAGTTTTTAAAGCCTTTTCTTCTAAACCGTCAAGTTCATCAGATTGACCAACGTTACCAGCAACTGCTATAACTTCACAGTTGTTGTAGTTTTCTTTAAGCCAAGGGATAATGATTGATGTATCAAGACCACCTGAATATGCTAATACTACCTTTTTGATTTCTTTCTTTTCCATAATAATACCAACCTTTTTTGTGTTTATGTTATTTAACGATTTTTATTATAACCTTTTACGTTTTCTTTGTCAATGTTTTTAACTTCATTTTATGAATATTTTTATATTTTTTTCATATTTTATGAATAATGTTTTATTTTTATTCATAATTTAGTGAATATTTTATGTTTTTATTCATTGTTTTGGTTTGGGGGGGTAATTTTCAATTAAAGTTAAATTGTTATTTTAGCAATTTCATTTTGCTCTAAATCTTTTAGAGTGATTTCGCCATTTTCTAATACTATATAACTATTTGGCGTGCCACCTTTTGGAAGTGATAATGAACCTGCATTTGCCACCACTGTATCGCCTTGTTTTTCGATAAAGCCAGTGTGAAAATGCCCATATATTATTGCATCAAACTTTGTTTTTGTCATTTTGTCTTTATTGTACACGTGACCATGTGTTAAATATATAGTTTTATTGCCACTAACAATCACCAAATCGCCTACAAAATCGAATTCAGATATCATTGTGTCAACTTCGCTATCGCAATTGCCCTTTATAACTATTAAGTTTTCCTTAACGCCGTTTAAGATTTCAGCAACCTTCATTGGCTCGTAATCTTTTGGCAATTGATTTCTTGGTCCGTGATTATATATATCGCCAAGTAAAATGAGTTTATCTGCATCTTCTTTGTAACAAATATCCATCAATTTATTTGCATAAAATGCCGAACCGTGTAAATCTGATGCTATAACAATTTTCATAACTAATTTTCTCTCTTTTTATTAATAAGGTCAAAAACAACTTCCCTTGCTATATAAAGCCCTGCCGTTGCTGGCACAAAAATCATGCTTGGTGGAACTCTATCACTCTCTTCACAATTATCGTTGCAGTTTTTTTGTGCGTCTTCTATTGAATATACAACTTTTACGTCCGTGATATTGCGTTTTTTAAGTTCCCTACGCATAACCCTTGCAAGTGGACAGCCACTAGTTTTTGTTATATCGCTTACTTTTAGACTTTCAATTTGAAGCTTGCCACCCGTACCCATACAAGAGATAACGCTTTTCCCTAATGCTTTTGACCTTGCGATTATTTCTATTTTAGCAGACACAGTATCAACTGCATCAACTATATAATCATATTTACTTAAATCAAACTGACTTGCATTTTCAGGCAAGTAAAAAACTTTATAGGCACTTATTTTTAAGGCAGGATTAATTGATAATAATCTTTCTTTTATAACTTCAACCTTGTCCTTACCAACAGTATCTACCGTTGCGATAATTTGGCGATTTATGTTTGTTTCATCTACGGTGTCGCTATCAAAAACGGCAATTTCGCCTATGCCAGAGCGCACAAGCGCTTCACAAATAAAGCCACCCACACCACCAACGCCAAAAACGGCAACTTTTGATGAGTTTAATATTTGCAAACTTTCACTGCCTATTAAGTTTTCTACCCTGTTAAATGCTTTCATTAAAGTAAAAATATTCCTTTTTTAGCATTTTCTTCAATAGTTTCATCAGCCCAAACAGATGCTTGAACTTCGCCGATATGCACTTTATTTAAAAAGAACATACATAGTCTTGATTGACCTATGCCACCACCGATTGTGAGTGGAAGTTTACCTGCCAAAATGTCCTTACAATAAGGGTTTTCTAGTTTATGTAATTCTTTTTTCTTCTTTAACTGTTTAACTAAACTTGTTTGGTCAACCCTAATTCCCATTGAAGAAATTTCAAGTGCTAAATCTAAAACGTCATACCAAAGAATAATGTCGCCGTTTAGTTTCCAGTCGTCATAGTCAGCCGCTCTGCCATCGTGTGGCTTGCCATCTGATAAATCCCAACCGATTTGGTAAAGGAAAATTGCACCGTATTTTTTTGCGGCTGCGCTTTCCCTTTGCTTTCTTGTTAGGTTTGGATACTCTTTTTCTAATTCTTTTGTTGAGATAAAGGTAATCTCATCTGGAATTGTGTGAGAGATTGAATACTTTTTATTCACTGCACTTGCAAGTTTTTTAAGCGCTTTGTAAATAGCCTTAACAGTCTTTTTAAGGTATGATAAGGTTCTTTGGTTTTTTCTTATAATCTTTTCCCAATCCCATTGGTCAACGTAAACTGAGTGCAATGCGTCTAGGTCTTCATCACGGCGAATTGCGTTCATATCCGTATAAAGACCTGCGCCCTCAGTAAAGCCATACTTAGCAAGAGCGTTCCTTTTCCACTTGGCTAGTGATTGAACGATTTCAACGTCCTTTTTTAACGTTAAAATATCAAACCTAACAGCCCTTTCAAAGCCGTTTAGGTTGTCGTTTAAGCCTGATTCAGGCTGAACGAAAAGTGGAGCGGAAACTCTTGTAAGTTTAAGCGCCTTTGCAAGCTCAGTTTCAAACGTATCTTTTATAAACTTTATTGCTATCTCTGTCTCTAACAGATTTAGCGAAGATTTATATTGCATTTAGTTTATAACTCCTTAGTCTATAACACCTTTATATAAAGGATATTTTTCAATAAGTTTCTTAACTTCACTGCGAACAAAATCGAATGCTTCTTCTTTCTTTTCGATAATCATTGTGATAAGTTCAGCAATCTTTTCGCAATCTGCTTCCTTAAAGCCACGGCTTGTGATTGCTGGCGTACCGATACGAACACCGCTTGTCACAAATGGTTTTTGCTTGTCGAATGGAATTGCGTTCTTGTTGAGTGTGATATTAACTTCATCAAGCATAATTTCTAAGTCTTTACCCGTGCAGTCTTTATCAGAAAGGTCAAGTAGCATTAAGTGGTTGTCTGTGCCACCTGAAACGAGTTTTACGCCGAGTGACAAGAACTTTTCGCTCATTGCCTTAGCGTTTTTCTTAACTTGTTCCATATACGCTTTGTATTCTGGTTTTAATGCTTCGCCAAAAGCAACAGCCTTTGCTGCGATTATGTGCATAAGTGGTCCACCTTGTGTGCCTGGGAATACTGCCTTATCAATGATTTTTGCATATTCTTCTTTGCACAAAATCATACCACCTCTTGGGCCTCTTAACGTCTTATGTGTTGTTGTTGTAACGAAATCAGCATAAGGAACTGGGCTTGGGTGAAGACCTGTTGCAACAAGGCCTGCAATGTGTGCGATGTCAACCATCATATAACAGCCTACTTTGTCACAAATTTCTCTAATTCTCTTAAAGTCGATAACTCTTGGATATGCACTTGCACCACATACGAAGATGTTTGGTTTAACTTCTAGAACTTGTCTTTCTAAATCATCATAGTCGATAGCGCCCGTTTCTTCCTTAACGCCATATCCTACAGAGTTAAAATATTTACCTGAAACTGTCACAGGGCTTCCGTGCGTTAAGTGACCACCGTGAGCAAGGCTCATACCCATAATCGTATCGCCTGGTTTTAACACTGCAAAATATACGGCAAAGTTTGCGTTTGCGCCACTGTGTGGTTGAACGTTTGCGTGCTCTGCGCCGAACAACTTTTTAGCACGTTCGATTGCAAGGTTTTCAACAATGTCAACACATGCGCAACCACCGTAATATCTGTGTGCTGGATAGCCTTCTGCATACTTGTTTGTTAAAACGCTTCCTGCTGCGAGTAAAACGTTTTCCGAAACTACGTTTTCACTTGCGATAAGTTCGATGTTGTTTCTTTGTCTTTGAAGTTCTTTTTCTAAGCCTTCATACACTTCTGGGTCAGCTAATTTGATTGAAGTTAAGTCTATCATTTTTTATTTCTCCTTGGTGTTTCACCTATTTTTTTTGAATTTATAAATATTTTATTAATATTTCTGAAAGTGTGGATTTTGCAGTAAGCCCAACTGCCTTTTCTTTTTCTTCTCCGTTTTGAAAAAGCAAAATCGTTGGAAGCATCTGCACTTTATATTTGTTTGCAATGTCTGGATTTTGGTCAACGTCAACTTTTATAAGTTTAACCTTTCTTTCCGTTGCTTCTTGAAATTCTTTAAGTATGGGCGTTTGCATCTTACAAGGTGTGCACCAACTTGCATAAAAATCTACAAGCGTCAATGCGTTTTCCTTTATCACCCTTTCAAACTCATCAATGCCTAAAACTTCTTCTATACTGTTCATAACATTCTCCTTAAATCAAATGATTATGACAATATTATAAGCCATACAAATAATTTCAATGCACAATTGCCGATTATTTTGTAAGTTCATCAAAGGTCAAGTATTCTTCTTTGCCCGTTGACATTTCTTTAACTTTGAAAATTCCCTTTTCAAGTTCTTCTGAGCCGATTACGATAACCTTTTTTGCGCCTATTTTATCAGCATACTTAAACTGTGCTTTTATACTTCTGTTCATATGGTCAAAGTCTGCAGATATTCCTTTCTGTCTAAGCAAGCTTACAATTTCAAAAGCCTTTTCACTTTCTTTTTGTCCCATTGGTGCAACGTAGTATTCTATCTCGCTGTCGTTTGGAATTTCTACACCTAAGTTTTCAAGTAGCATTAAAATTCTTTCAATACCAACGGCAAAGCCTATACCTGCAACGTCGTTTCCACCAAGTTCTGCGATAAGCCCGTCGTATCTACCACCACCACAAACCGTGCCTTGTGCGCCGATGCTATTTGAAACAAATTCAAAAACCGTTTTGTTATAATAGTCAAGTCCCCTAACGATATAAGGGTTTATTTTGAATTCAACGCCTGCAATAGTTAAAAGCTTTTGAACGCTTTCAAAATGCTCTCTGCAGTCATCGCACAAATAATCTAAAATAACTGGTGCTTTTTGGTTTATCTTTTTGCAGTTTTCGTTTTTGCAGTCTAAAATTCTTAGTGGGTTCTTGTCAAGCCTGTCCTTACAAAGTTCGCACATATTATCAATATTGCTTCTTAAGTATTCGCTAAGCACCTTTTTATACTTTGCTCTACACTCTTTGCAACCGATACTGTTTAGATAAAGTGTTACGTTCTTTATGCCAACCTTGTCTAAAAAGGTTTTCGCTAAAAGAATTGTTTCGGCATCGATGTTAGGGTTTGTTGCGCCTAAAAATTCTACGCCGAATTGGTGGAACTCTCTAAGTCTTCCCGCTTGTGGGCGTTCATACCTAAAACATTGAGTTAAATAAAAAAGTTTGGCTGGAAGAACGCCTGAGTGCATTCCGTTTTCAACAAAAGACCTTGCAACACCTGCAGTGCCTTCTGGTTTTAAGGTTATGCTTCTATTACCTTTGTCTAAAAAGGTGTACATTTCTTTATTTACAATGTCAGTTGTTTGCCCCACGCCACGTAAAAATACTTCAGTGTGTTCAAAGGTTGGTGTTCTTATCTCTTTTGCGCCAAAACTCTTTGCAACGTCTCTTGCCGTTTTTTCTATAAATTGCCATTTATAACTGTCACCAGGCAAAACGTCTTTTGTGCCTTTTGGTATGTTTATCATTGTTTGTTTCCTTTATAGTATATACTTTTTCAAATCTTTTGTCTTTGCTTCGATTCCAAGTTTCTTTACAACAAACTCTTTATCAACAATGACTTCTCTTGTTGTGCCGTCTGCTTCAAAAGAAACTTCTTCAAGCAAGTTTTCCATAACCGTATGAAGCCTTCTTGCACCGATATCTTCGCTTGTCAAATTCATTTCTTCTGCTATTCTTGCAATTTCGCTTATAGCATCGTCAGTGAATTTTAAGTCAACGCCGTCAACCTTGAGCAAGGTTGCGTATTGAATTGTTATCGCATTCTTAGGAATTGTTAAAATATCAATAAAGTCTTGTTTTGATAAGCTGTTAAGTTCCACTAAGATTGGGAAACGACCTTGAAGTTCTGGTATTAAGT
The DNA here is from genome assembly GCA_045587245.1 of Christensenellaceae bacterium. Taxonomy (GTDB): domain Bacteria; phylum Bacillota; class Clostridia; order Christensenellales; family Borkfalkiaceae; genus UBA1259. Next base: position 24,425 of record JAZNBU010000018.1, on the reverse strand, counting down.
CGCTTACCTTTGATATATGGAAAGCACCTGCTGCAATAAACAAAATGTAGTCGGTTTTGATTGCGCCGTATTTTGTCATAACCGTTGAGCCTTCAACTATAGGTAAGATATCCCTTTGAACACCTTCCCTTGAGACGTCTTGTCCACCACTCTTATTAGTGCGTGCTGCAATTTTATCAATTTCATCAATAAAGATGATACCTTCGTTTTCGGCACGGCGAATTGCTTCTTCGTTTACAGAATCTTTGTCGATGAGTTTATCAGCTTCTTCATCAATCAAAATCTTTCTTGCTTCTTTAACAGTTAATTTTCTCTTTTTCTTCTTTTTTGGCATCATATCGCCAAAAATACTGCCGATGCTGATTTCTCCAGCACCTGGGATAAGTTCCATTGGTTTTGGATTATCAACAAATTCAACTTCTATTAGTTCGTTGTCATAGTAACCCTTTTTAAGACCTTCTAAAATGTTCTTTTCAAAAACGTCTTGTGGTGTTTCGCCCCTATCTAAACGGCGAACTTCGGCAACAATTTTTGCAAGCCTTGCGTTTACTGCGCCCTCTGCCTTTTCGGTAACCTTTTTAAATCTTTCTTCTTTAACAAGTCTAACAGCGCATTCAACTAAGTCTCTAATCATAGACTCAACGTCTCTTCCAACGTAGCCCACTTCGGTGTATTTAGTTGCTTCAACTTTTACAAAAGGTGCGCCAACGAGTTTTGCAAGACGTCTTGCTATCTCGGTTTTACCAACACCTGTTGGACCTTTCATAATGATATTTTTTGGTGTTATTTCAGCCATTTCTTCTAAAGATAGCGAACTTCTTCTATATCTATTTCTAAGTGCAATAGCAACTGCCTTTTTTGCGCTGTGTTGACCTATAATGTATTTATCTAATTCGCCAACTATCTGTTTTGGACTTAAATTCATTTCTATCCCCCTTAAATAACTTCACAAGTAATATTGTCGTTTGTGAATACGCAAATCTCACTTGCAATTTTAAGTGATTTTTTAGCTATATCTTCAGCCGAATAATCGGTTTCTTTTGTGAGTGCTCTTGCTGCTGCAAGCGCATAGTTTCCACCACTTCCGATAGCGCAAACGCCACCGTCAGGCTCTATAACTTCGCCCGTGCCTGAAACAACAAGCAAGGTGTCCTTATCAGCAGTTATCATCATTGCTTCTAACTTTCTTGCCTTATCAGAGCGCCAAAGTTCAGCAAGTTCAACTGCACTTCTCATAAGATTGCCAGAATATTTATTAAGCATTTCCTCAAATCTTTCAGATAAAGTAAACGCATCTGAAACAGAGCCTGCAAACCCTAAAATTACGTTGCCGTTATAAATTCTTCTAACCTTTACTGCATTGTTTTTGAAAATAACCGATTGCGACATGGTCACTTGTCCGTCGCCAGCGATTGCCGTTTTTCCGTCCTTTTTAACGGCGCAAATCGTTGTCCCCTTAAATTCTATCATATCTCGTTCTCCTTTTTGAATTTTTCTACTTCCATTAAACTTCTCTCTGCCATAAGGCGTTTTCTTTCAGCCTTGTCCCTAACTATTCTATCAAGTGGTGGCAATATGCCAAAGTTTGCGTTCATTGGTTGAAAATCTTTATTCTCAGTAGTTATGTATTTTGCCAAACTTCCTAGCACGGTATTGTGCGATATAGGTTTAACTTCTTTGCCCATCAACTTGTTATATAGATAAATTGCCGTCATAAGCCCACTACCTGCACTTTCTACGTACCCTTCAACGCCCGTTATCTGCCCTGCAAAATATGTTTTTGGATTTTCTCTAAGAGAATAATCTTCGCTTAGTGCTTTTGGCGAGTTTATAAACGTGTTTCTATGCATAACGCCATATCTAAGATATTCGGCGTTTTTTAGCGCTGGGATATTTGCAAACACCCTTTTTTGAGCGCCAAACGTTAAGTTCGTTTGAAAGCCCACTAGATTATACATACTGCCACTAGCGTCTTCTTTTCTAAGTTGCAAGCAGGCATAAGCCCATCTTCCCGTTTTTGGATTTGTTAGCCCAACGGGTTTAAGTGGCCCAAACCTAAGCGTATCATCTCCCCTTGATGCCATAATTTCAATTGGCATACAACCCTCAAAAACTTTCGTGTCTTCAAACTCGTGAAGAGATGCTCTTTCGGCGCTTTTTAAGTCAGAGATAAACGCCAGATATTCTTCTTTTGTCATTGGGCAGTTAATGTGGTCGCCGTTTCCCTTGTCGTATCTATCGCCAAAGAAAGCGTTTTCCATATCAATGCTCTCAAACTCCACGATAGGTGCTGAGGCATCAAAAAAACTTAACTCCCCACCCACTTTGTCTTTTATAGTTTGACTAAGAGTGTCCGTTGTTAGTGGTCCCGTTGCTATAACGGTGTATTCATCAAAATCTATATATTCAATTTCTTTATTTATATGCGTTATGTTTGGCTCAGCATATAGCTTTTCGGTTATATACTCGGCAAACTTTTGTCTATCGACAGCAAGCGCATTGCCTGCTGGAACGCTATTTTTATCGGCGCTCTCAATGATAAGAGAGCCTAAAATGCGCATTTCTTGTTTAAGTAGTCCTGCTGCATTGCCATAAACGTCGTTACTTTTAAGCGAGTTTGAACAAACTAGTTCGCCATAATCTTTGCTTTTATGTGCTGGGGTCATTTTGGTTGGTTTTATATCATATAGCTCAACCTTCACGCCTTTTTTAGCGAGATAGTATGCTACTTCTGCCCCGGCAAGCCCACCACCTATTACTTTAACTTTTTGCATCTTTTATAAATTTACACTTCTTTGAAGAGCATTTTATTTTGCCCTCAACCTCTATCAAATATTGACCACAGTCTGGACATTTTTCGCCCGTTGGGATATCCCAACTCATAAACTTGCAGTTTGGAAAATCTGAACAGCCATAGAACACCTTGCCACCACGACTGAGCATTTTCTTTGTTGGTTTGCCACACTCTGGGCAAACACCCACACTTTCGGTCATACTTACTGTATTTTTACATTTTGGGTAATTAGAGCAGGCAAGGAACTTGCCAAACTTTCCTTCCCTTTCAACCATTGGAGAGCCACACTTAGCGCAAATCTTATCGGTTGGGATAACCACCTTTTCGTTTACCGCTTTTATGTTTTGGCACTCTGGGTATCTAGAGCAAGCATAGTAGTTACCATACTTACCACTATTTATAATCATTGGTGCGCCACATTTTTCGCAAAGCACTTCGGTAATTTTCGAGTTCTTTAACTGCTCTTCAAAACTGCTATAGAATTTTGCGATTAGCTTGTGCCAATCTTTTCCACTCGTGCCTATATCGTCAAGGTCGGTTTCCATCTTTGCCGTGAAAGATATATCCATAATGTCAGGGAAATATTTAACTAAAAAGTCGATTAAAGAATAGCTTATATCGTTTGGAACTAAATATTTCTTTTCCTTTCTAACATATTCTCTCTTTTTGTCAGAAAGTTTTGCCATAATGGTTGCATAAGTTGAAGGTCTGCCAATGCCCTTATCTTCCATATTTTTGATAAGCGAAGCTTCGGTATATCTCGTTGGTGGCTTTGTAAACTTTTGCTCTTTTGTAATTGCAACTAAGTCTAGCACTTCGCCATTGTCTAGAGCTGGCAAAAGTGCACTGCCACTTTCTTCGTCTTCTTCTTTTTTAGTATCGTCGTAAACTATGGTATAACCCTTAAAAATCAAAGTCTTACCACTCGTCTTTAAACCATACTCTCCAGCGTTAACGTCAACAGCCACGCTATCATATTTTGCTTCGTTCATTTGCGATGCGATAAATCTATCGTAAATGAGTTTGTATAACTTGTATTGATTTTTGTCTAACAAGTCCTTAACGCTTTCAGGCGTTTTGTTTATATCAATAGGTCTAATTGCTTCGTGTGCGTCTTGCGCATCTTTTTTTGAAGTATATCTGTTTGGCTTTGCTGGTAAATACTCAGCGCCATAGTTTGTCTTGATATATTCAAGTGCACTTGCCTGAGCTTCAGTTGAAACACGAACAGAGTCCGTTCTCATATAAGTGATGAGCGCAATGTTTCCACGTGATGTTTCAACACCTTCATAAAGCCTTTGTGCCACTTGCATAACTTGTGGGGCAGAAAGGTTTAGCCTTATCGAGCCGTCTTGTTGCAAGGTGCTTGTTATATATGGCGCAGGTGCGTGCGTTTTCATAACCGAACGCTTAACACCAGCCACAATAAACGTGCTGTTTTTTAACTCGTTTTCTGTTAAAAGTGCCTCTTCTGCGCTTGCTGGTTTATATGGCTTTCCTGATTTTTCTTTTAGGAGCACCTTAAAAGCCGAACCGTCTTTTTTGCTTACGTTTGCTTTTAAGTTCCAATATTCTTGTGGCTTAAACGCTGAAATTTCTCTTTCTCTATCGACCACCATTTTAAGCGCAACCGATTGAACACGCCCAGCCGACAAATTATCGTTAAGCCTTGAGCTTGCAGCAGGCGATATGCTATAGCCAACGAGTCTATCCAAAACTCTTCTCGCTTGCTGTGCGTCAACTAAGTTCATATCGATTTTTCGTGGGCTTGCAAGTGCGTTTTTAACTGCCTTTTCTGAAATTTCGTTGAACTCTATTCTATTTGCTGAATTTATGTCTAGACCTAAAACTTCTGCCAAGTGCCAAGAAATCGCTTCACCTTCTCTATCCGGGTCGGTTGCAAGAAATACTTTATCGGCTTTTTTTGCCATGGTTTCAAGTCTCTTTATGTCTTGTTTCTTTTCTTGCGAAACAACGTAAAAAGGTTCAAAATTATTAGCGATAGATATGCCCATATAATTTACAGGCAAATCTCTTATATGTCCTTTTGACGCATCTACTTTATAATCGCCTTTCAAAAATTTCTCAATCGTTTTTGCCTTATGTGGTGATTCAACTATTATTAACTGCATCTAATCCTCCGAATAGTTACGGACCAAGCCGTAAACGTTTCCACTTTTTACAATCACGCCTTTTATTTCTAAGATTGATAATTGTGCTAGCATTTCATAAGTGTTTTTATTTAACTCGCTACATATTTTCTCTATATGCGCATTGCCGTTTGAAAGTACCCTTAAAATATCTTTCTCTTCTTTTGTTAGTTTTTCCAAACTGTCGTTGTTTTTTAAGGAATAAAATTCCAATATATCCTCGACCTTGTCAGCGAGCATTGCTCCACGCTTGATTAAGTCGTTTGTGCCTTGACCAGACGCCACGCCCACGCTATATGGCACGGCAAATAAATCCCTTGCATATTCGCCAGCATACTCTGCTGTGTATAGCGTGCCACTCTTTAGCCCACCACTCACAACTAATACGCCTTTTGATAGCCCTGCTATTATTCTATTCCTGATAGGAAAGTGATATGGCTTTGGAACTACTTTTGGTGGGTGTTCGCTGAGCACTAGCCCCTCTTTTGCAACCTTTTCAAAAACAGCTTTATTTGTGCTAGGATAAATATTATCAAACCCACCTGCAATAACTGAAATTATGTTCTTGGTGGTGCTAAGTGCGCTTTTGATAACTTCGCTATCCACACCTTCAGCTATGCCCGTCACTAAAGTAAAGTGCTCTGACAAGCTTTTTGCAAAGTCTTTTGCAATTGAAATGGATAGTGGCAAACTTTTCCTGCTCCCCACAATAGCAAAACTTTTAGCGTCAAGCAAATCTAAATTTCCCTTTGCATATAAAACTAAAGGCTTTAGCTCTACGTCGTTTAACTGACTTGGGTATCTATCCGACTCAATCGTGACGGCTATAATATCCCTTCTATCCAGCTCGTCTAAAACAAAATCTAAGTAATTTTGATTTGCCGAGCTAAGCATAGTTTTAAACTCGTTTTCGCCAATGCTACTTAAAATATAGTCTTTTGCGAGCGCAAGGCCATCGCTAATTTTTTGGCTTTTTGATAGATAATCGTAAATTTTAACTTTGTGCTTATACTCAAGCCCCACAAAACTGTCCAGCCAAATTAAACTAAGTTCTTCTTTGGTATATTTTCTCATATTAAGTATGTCTATAACTTATCGCTTCTAAAATGTGTGCAGGCATAATTTGTTCGTAAAGTTCCATATCGGCAATTGTTCTTGCAACCTTTATTATCCTGCTTCTTGCCCTCGGTGATAAGTGCAAACTCTCATATGCCCTTTTCAAAATATCTTCACACTCTTTAGATAACTTACAATATTTTTGGATATGCTTTTCACCCATATCGCTGTTGGTTAAAATACCGTCGCCAGTAAATCTTAGTTTTTGAATCTCTCTCGTTCTATTTACCCTACTTTTAACCGTTTTAGAACTCTCCGCCTCTTTTTGTTCGGTAAGCTCAGCGTACTTAACTTCATCAACTTCCACTTGAATATCAATTCTATCTAGTAGTGGGCCAGAGATTTTTGATTTATATTTAGAAATTTGCGAAGGCGAACAAGTGCAAACCTTTTCTGCCGAGCCATAATTTCCACAAGGACAAGGGTTCATACTTCCACAAAGCATAAAGTTCGCTGGATAGTTTACCGTGCCTGTCGCTCTTGAAACTGTGATATTTCCATCTTCGAGTGGTTGGCGCAAAACTTCTAAGCTAGAGCGATTATATTCCGGCATTTCATCTAAAAACAACACTCCGTTGTGTGCAAGTGAAATTTCACCGGGTTTTAAATGCTGTCCACCACCAGCGAGCGCAACAGTAGTCGCCGTGTGATGCGGACTTCTAAACGGACGAGATAACACTATTCCGTCACTATCTTTGAGCATGCCTGCAACCGAGTGAATTTTTGTCGTTTCAAGCGCTTCTTCAAAAGTCATATCAGGCATAATAGTCGGTATGCATTTTGCTAGCATTGTTTTACCCGTTCCAGGTGCGCCCACAAAAAGTAGATTGTGCCCACCGGATACGGCAACTTCAAGTGCCCTTTTTGCAACGGCTTGACCTTTTACTAAAGCAAGGTCACTATGATATAAGTTTTCTGATTCACTAGCCCTATAGTCGTGCTTTTTAATAGGCTCTATATTGATTAACCCAGAAAGGTGGTCTATAGTCTCTTTTAGGCTTTGTACCCCAACGACCTCTATGCCGTCCACAAAAGAGGCTTCCTTTTCATTTTCTTTTGGGATAATAAATTTAGTATACCCTGCACCTAACGCAGAAATAAGCATTGGCAACACGCCGTTCACCCTTCTAACGCTTCCATCAAGCGAAAGTTCGCCCAAGAAGATAGCGCCGTTTGTATCAACGTTAAGTTGTCCACTTGCTATAAGCACACCTATTGCAATTGCAAGGTCAAGAGCTGGGCCTTCCTTTTTAACGCCTGCAGGAGCAAGGTTAACGGTTATATGCTTAATCGGCATATTCCTGCCACTGTTTTTAATTGCAGAGCGAACACGTTCTTTTGATTCTTTAACAGCAGTGTCAGCAAGTCCCACGATGTCAAACGCAGGAAGACCGTTGTTAATATCTACCTCAACTTCAATGGCAACGCCTTCAAGTCCAATGAGGGTAAACCCGTTAACTTTTGCAATCATTTCTCTTATCCCCTTAAAAAAGCCAAAACTCGCTCATTATTATATTATTATATAATATTTTATTTTAAAAGTAAACATAATATATAGGAAAATTCAATTTTTAACAAGTATTTTGCTACTTTTTTATTGCTAGCGCCAAAATAAAAAATATAAAAAAAGAACTTGCCCAAATTTTGACAAGTTCGTTTTTCTTAAAGATAAATTATTTTTTAATTTCTTTAACTTTTGCAGCCTTACCTGTTCTTGCACGCAAGTAGTAAAGTTTTGCACGACGTACTTTACCGTGTCTTACAACTTGAATGTCTGCAACCTTTGGCGAGTGGATTGGGAATGTCTTTTCAACGCCTACACCGAAAGAAAGTCTTCTAACAGTGAAAGTTTCGCTAATGCCACCGTGTTTTCTTGCGATAACGATACCTTCAAAGGCTTGTAATCTTTCTCTGTCACCTTCGATAACCTTTACCATTACCTTAACAGTGTCGCCAACGTTAAATTGTGGAATTGTGCTTTTTAAGTTTTCTTGATTGATTGCATCAATAATGCCGTTCATTTGCTTTTACCTCCAATTTATTAGCGTTCATTGTCAACTTTTTTGCAAGAGGAACGCTCAAAGCGTTTAATATAATATCATATTTTTTCATTTATTGCAAGCGTTTTACACCCCAAATGCATTAAAAATATGATTTATTTGCCCATTTTCTATTTCTATTACGTCAAACCTGCAACTGCTATCCATTTTTCTCTCTTTTTGCAAGTAAAACGTGGCAGTTTTATAATATTTTTCTTGTTTTTTTCTATCAACTGCCTCTCTTGGCAAGCCATAATTATCGCTCGTTCTCGTCTTGACTTCAACAAAAACTATGGCTCCGTTATCTTCACCGATAATATCTATTTCTCCAACGGGCGTTTTATAGTTGGTTTTTAATATCTTAAAGCCTTTCTTTTTTAAAAAATCTACTGCTAATTTTTCTCCGGCTCTACCCAAAAGTTTTTTATAAAAGTTCTTCTGTGCAATTTGCAAGGTCCAATCTCCTTAATTTTATCAATATGCACTTTCGTGCCATACCCCTTATGCTTTTCAAAGCCGTATTCTGGGAACTCTTTAGCATACTCTTTCATTAAGTTATCCCTATACACCTTTGCTAAAATCGATGCACAGCCTATAGTATAACTATTTAAGTCGCCCTTAACTATGTACTCAGCATTGATAGGTAGGTTTGTATCATTGCCGTCAACAAGCGTTATATCTGGCTTAACACTCAAACTTTCAACTGCTTTTACCATACATTTTTTAACAGCGTTAAGGATATTTATTTCATCAATTTCTTCTTGGGATATCTCTTGAATAGAATAGCAAATAGCCTTTTCCTTTATTAAAGGATAAAGTTTTTCTCTCTTTTTTTCAGAAAGTTTTTTGCTGTCGGTCACCCCTTCGATTATGTCATCTAAAGGCATTATTACCGATGCGCAAACAACAGGCCCAGCGAGTGGCCCTCTGCCCACTTCATCAACGCCTGCTATATACTTTTTTCCTTCACTTAAATGCTTTCTTTCGTATAAAAGTTTATTCATATCAATCGAGAATAATTTTACCTATTCTTCCCTTTCTAAAGTCGTCTATAATCGCCGTTGCACAGCGCTCGTAATCAAACTCTGCACCCTTTCTCAAAAAGCCACGGCGAACGCAAATTGCGTTAAAAAGTTCAAGCGTTTCAACATCTAAATCGTCAATTTTATATTTGTTTTTTAATAGGTCAGGATATCTGTCTTTTAGCTCGGCTAAAAGTTCATAAGCAAGGTCGTTAAAGTCGATATTTGCATCGTTCATACTGCCGATATATGCAAGGTGCTTTGCCAAAACTTGATTGTCAAAAGCAGGTGGCATTGTGCCTGGAGTATCTAAAAGTTCAAGCTCTCTTAGCCTTACCCATTGCTTGCCCTTTGTCACGCCAGCTTTGTTGCCCGTGACCGTTTTTTTGCCACCGCAAAGTGCGTTTATTATTGTTGATTTGCCCGTGTTTGGAATACCTGCAACCATAATTCTGATAGGCTTAAACACGCCCTTTCTTTTATTGTTTTCTAGCTTTTCTTGTAAAAGTGAAAAAATCTTGTTATAAAGCAAATCAACTGCTCTTTTATCCATTGCGCTGACTGCTATAACTTCTTTATTTTCCTGACCAAACTCATTAATAGTCCTTTTTATGTCCAGAGGCTCTACAAGGTCGCATTTATTAAGAACGTATAGCACCTTTTTATTGACAAAAAGTTTGTCGAGTTTAGAATTAAGAGATGCCCTTGGCGCTCTTGCATCAAGAACAATCATAACCCCATCAACTGCTTTTAAGTTTTCTTCCATCATACGCATTGCTGCCGTCATATGACCTGGAAACCATTGTAAATGCTTCATTTTGTCTCCTACTTAATCAAATCTGGACGATTTTTTTGGGTTATTTCTAATGATTTTTGCCTTCTCCACTCCTCGATTTTTGCGTGGTGACCACTCGTTAAAACTTCTGGAACTTTTAAGCCCATAAACTCTTGTGGACGAGTATATTGTGGGTATTCGAGCATACCACTTGCAAAACTTTCTTGGTCAAGTGAATCGTGGCTAATAACCCCGTCAACGTATCTTGCAACGGCATCAACAACAGCCATTGCAGGTATTTCGCCCCCCGTTAAAACAAAGTCGCCAATAGATAATTCCTCATCAATATATAGGTCGATAACCCTTTGGTCAACCCCTTCATAATGCCCACAAAGAAACAATAAGTGCTCCTCTTTAGCGTATTCTAAAACAATTTTTTGGCTGAAAGTTCTGCCCCTTGGTGACAAGAAAATGCGCCTTGCATTATGGTCTTTATCAATAGCATCTATTGCGCTTGCAATAGGCTGAGCCATCATAACCATACCTGCACCACCACCAAACGGCGTGTCGTCACATTTATTGTGTTTATCGTGGGTGTATTCTCTTATATCAATAACGTTTATCTCGAGTTTTTTGCTCTCAACAGCCCTGCCTATAATACTTGTTTTAAGTGGCGCAAACATTTCTGGAAACAGCGTTAAAATGTCAATCTTCATAGCATGAAACCTCGCTTAAACGCTTATCAAAAACAACAAACTCTTTGTTTATTACGTCCACCCTTTCAACTAAATCTTTTAGAAAAGGAAAACGCATAACTCTTCCATCTAAGCATTTAACGGTTATAACGTCTGTGCGAGAAGAGAATATATCAATAATTTCGCCGATAACGCCTTTTTCTTTGCTTATAACGTTGCAACCGATTAAGTCTACAACAAAATATCTGCCTTCTTCTAAGGCAACGGCATCTTCCCTTTTAACGTGCAAAAACTTACCACGGAAGGTTTCCGCAGTATCTCTATCATTAACGCCAAAAAGCTGTAAAAACACCGTTTGACCACTGATAATAGCGCCTGTCACACGGTAAACTTTTTGGTCGATTATAATCTCTTTTAAATTTTTATAACGATTTATATCGTCGGTTAAGGGCTGAACTTTTAGTTGCCCTTTTATTCCTTGTGGCTTTAAGATTAAGCCTATTTTTAACGTTTCTTGCATTTTTTCTTTTGATAGAAAAACGGGGAAATTATTCCTTTTCCCCGCGTTCTACGATTTCAATATTATATTTTAGGTTTTCTTTTTGCGAACCAACACGCACTAAAGTACGGAGCGCCTTTGCAATCTTGCCTTGGCGACCTATAACTTTACCCATATCGCTTGCATCAAGAGTAATCGTCACGTTTACGTTTTTGCCATCGCTGACTATATCATAGTCGATTTGGTCTGGTTTTTCAGCGAAACGATTAACAACGTACTTTATAAGTTCTATCATAATAACACCTTATAAAGCTATTATTACTTAGAAGACTTACGAACCTTCGTCTTTGCTGGCGAAAGCTTGTCTGACTTTGGAATAATACCCTTGTTTACGAGTATGTTTTTAACTGTTTCTGTTGGTTGAACGCCCTTAGAGAGCCAATCCTTTGCCTTAGCCTCATCGATAACGATTTCTGCTGGTTGTGCGATTGGGTTATAGTGACCTACTTTGTCAATATATGCTCCATCACGTGCGTTTCTGCTGTCTGTAATTACGATACGGTAGAAAGGTGATTTCTTGTCGCCCATTCTTGTTAATCTCATTTTTACTGCCATTGTTCTTTTCTCCTTGTTTTTTATTAAAATTTAAACATTTTATTATTTTTCATTTGTTTCATCATCACTTTGCTTTGCTCAAACTGTTTAAGCAGTCTATTGACTTCTTGAACGCTTGTGCCACTGCCCTTTGCTATTCGGTTTTTGCGTGATGAGTTTATTACTTGTGGGTTTTCACGCTCATACATCGTCATCGACTGAATTATTGCCTTTGTTCTTGCCATCTTTTTCTCGTCGATATCGCTTTCGTTTATCTTGAACTTATTCCCCATACCAGGAAGCATTGCAAGTATATCTTTTATGCCACCCATCTTCTTCATTGTTTCAAACTGCATAAGATAGTCATCCAACGTAAAAGAATTTTTCCTAAACTTTTCTTCTAGCTTTTTCGCCTCTGCTTCAGTGACTGCGTCTTGCGCCTTTTCAATCAGCGAAAGCACGTCTCCCATACCGAGAATTCGGTTTGCCATACGGTCTGGATAGAAAGGCTCTAAATCACCAAGTTTTTCGCCAACAGAACAGAACTTAATTGGCTTGCCCGTTACGGCTTTCATCGATAGGGTTGCACCACCCCTCGTATCACCGTCGAGTTTTGTTAAAACCAAACCCGTTACTTCTAATCTCTTGTTAAAGGTGTCTGCCACCTCAACTGCAACTTGACCAGTCATTGAGTCAACTACGAGCAAGATTTCGCTTGGGTTAACGCTTTTCTTGATTTCTTCAAGTTCTTGCATTAAGTCTTCATCAATTTGAAGTCTACCTGCCGTGTCGATAATAACAGTATCAAAACCAAAAGATTTAGCGTGCTTAACGCCTTCCATTGCTATTTTAACAGGGTTTCCTTGCCCCTTTTCAAAAACACTGCAACCTGCCTTTTCGCCAACAATCTTTAATTGATTGATAGCAGCTGGACGATAAACGTCACAAGCAACTAAAAGTGGTTTTTTGCCTTGTTTTTTAAGCATTAAGCCGAGCTTACCAACAAGCGTTGTTTTACCAGCACCTTGAAGTCCTGCCATCATTATAACCGTCGGTGGATTGCTATCCACTGCAAGTTTGCTGTTGGCACTGCCCATAAGGTCAATGAGCTCTTCATTAACAATCTTTATAACTTGTTGGGTTGGGCTTAAACTCTTTAGAATTTCTTGCCCTACAGCACGTTCACTAACTCTTGCAACGAAAGACTTGACGACTGAGATGTTAACGTCGGCTTCTAAAAGCGCAATTCTAACTTCACGCATTGCAGTCCTGATTTCAAGTTCAGTAAGTCTGCCGTGCTTTGTCAGTTTGCTAAATATATGATTAAGTTTTTCGCTAAGTCCCGAAAAAAGTGCCATTTATTTACCTACTATTTCTAAAATCTCTCGTGCTAAATTTTCGTCTGTTGCCTTAGCCTTTTCAGACAGCACGATTAATTTTTGATTTTTTTTATAAATCCCTAAAACTTTTTCATACTCGTCAAGTTTAGCTTTAACCTTTTTTACGACGGAATAAACGCTTTGGCGTGTGTTTCCGTCAGGCTCTGCAATTTCCGAAAGAGATAAATCTAATAAATAGTGACAAGTAAATATCTCACGTTGCCTTTCGGTTAGCAAATCTTGATAAAGTTCAAAAAGTTCTGTGTATCTTAAATCTTTTTCCATAAAAATCAAAGGTGTAAAACATTTTTGCTTTACACCTTGATATTATATAGTTATATTTGCCCTTTGTCAAGCATTTTTACTTGACATTTAAATATTTTTGAAAATATTAGGCGTTGCCGACAAAAAATGACTGATTAGTAAGTTGTTTCGATTTGGTGAGATAAATACAAAAAGAACAAGTGTTATAGTGAGGGAGCATACCCAGAGTGGTCTGTGACCGAGCTAAACACGAAGTAATTTGCAGTATTTTTCCACCAAAAATCAGTCAGAGTTTGTTGGTGGCGCCAATTAGTATTTATTAACGATTTCGAGCATTTTATCGTACAATCTTTCCATATCTTCGATGAGTTTGAACTGTGTTCTTGCTCTATCTAAGTTATGATTTTCTCTCTTAATATGGAAATAAACGTCGCCGTCTAAGTGGTCTGTTAAGAATCTCATACCACATTCATAAGTCATTAAAATTGCACCGAAAGCAAGATTTTCTTTTTCAATTTTTGTAATGCTTGTGCCAAGTGCTGTACAATAACCTTTTACGTATTGTTCAAATAGGTTGATGTCAAAGTTTACCTTAGATAAGTCTTTTTCATCTTCTGCAGCTGGGTTACAACCAAATCTAATGCTATCGCCAAAGTCATAGCAAATGCTACCTGGCATAATTGTATCAAGGTCGATAACGGCAACAGGTTCGCCCGTTTTGTTGTCAAGCATAACGTTGTTGAGTTTTGTATCGTTATGCGTAACCTTTGTTGGCATTTCGCCACTTGCTAAAAGGTTAACGATTTTTGAGCAGTAGTCTTTTCTATCAAGAACGAACTTGATTTCCTTTTCAACGTCTTTTGCTCTTCCTGACTTATTAAGTTCTAATGCCTTTAAAAAGTTTTCAAATCTAACCACTGTATTGTGGAAGTTTGGCAACACTTCATAAAGCTGAGTTGCATCAAATTCAGCAAGTAGATTTGCAAAGTTACCAAAAGCAACGGCACTTTGATAGAAGTGTTCTGGCTTTTCAACAACTTGATATGCAATAGCATCAGTTATGAACTTATAAACTCTAAAATAAGCATCACAACACTTGCAATGGTGATAAGCTTTTCCTTCTTTAGTGTAAACGAGTGACAAGCTTTCTCTATCAGGATTGCCACCGGCGCTTATAATTTTTTGTCTGTTAAACTCTGTGACAAGTTTAATGTTGTTCATAAGCCCTTCAACGTTTGTAAACAACTTGCTGTTGATTTTTTGTAAAATGTAGTTTACGTTTTTGCCATTTTCTTCAACAACTGCAAGATAAGTTTCATTGATGTGTCCTTCACCATATCTTTCACAAGATATAAGTTTGCCGTTAATTTCAAATTTAGAGATTATTTTTTCAAAATCGTATGCCATAATCTTTTCTTCCTTTTATGTTTTTTAGGTTTTTTTATTTAAGTCTTATTCTAGCCCTTTAGCCTTTCTTTTAAGTCTTTGCTCTGTGTTTAGCGTTTTCTTTCTTATTCTCACGTTCTTTGGAGTAATTTCAAGCATTTCGTCATCGTTGATAAACTCCATTGCTTCTTCTAGGCTCATAATCTTTGGTGTTTCAAGTCTAAGTGCGTCGTCAGAACCTGATGCACGAGTGTTTGTAAGGTGCTTTTTCTTGCACACGTTGACCGAGATGTCTTCGTTCTTAGGACAAACGCCAACTACCATACCTTCATACACGTCCACACCTGCGCCGATAAAAAGTTGTCCTCTTCCTTGAGCGTTAAATAAGCCATACGTCACGGCTTCTCCCGTTTCAAATGCAACGAGTGAGCCTGTTGAACGCCTTTCGATATCGCCCTTGAATTCTTCATAGCCATAAAAGAGTGTGTTAAACACGCCTTCACCACGGGTCTCGGTTAAGAATTGGCTCTTATATCCAAAAAGTCCCCTTGCTGGAACTTTGAACTCCAGCCTTATTCTACTGCCTATATTTTCCATTTGAAGTAATTCGCCCTTTCTAACGCCCATACTCGAAAATACCGAGCCTGTTTTGTCTTCAGGAACGTCAACGACAAGCCTTTCCATTGGTTCCATTAGCACGCCGTCAATCTCTTTATACATAACCTTTGGTGCACCTACTTGGAATTCATAGCCTGCCCTACGCATTGTTTCTATTAAGATAGATAGGTGCATTTCGCCCCTACCACAAACCCTATAAGAGTCTGCACTGTCTGTTTCTTCAACTCTTAAAGACACGTCTTTTAGCATTTCCTTAAAGAGTCTGTCCCTTAAGTGCCTTGTAGTGACGAACTTACCTTCTTTGCCGGCAAACGGACTGTCGTTTACGCTAAAAAGCATTTCAACGGTTGGCTCGCTTATTTTTACAAATGGAACTGGCTCTATCTTTGTTGGCGAACAAATAGTGTCGCCAATTGCGATGTTTTCAATGCCACTAACGCACACGATATCGCCTGCTTTTGCATTTTCAACGGCAACTCTATTTAAGCCTTCGATTTGATAAATGCTAACTAATTTGCCTTTTAGTTCTTTTCCAGAAATGTTATAGTTACAAGTTTGAACTTCTTGATTTATTTGTGCCTTGCCCCTTTCTATTCTGCCGATACCTATTCTACCAACGTATTCGTTATAATCGATTGACGAAACGAGCATTTGAAGTGGCCCTTCCTCATCAACTTCCTGTGGCTCAAAGTGATTAACAATAGCTTCAAAAAGTGGCGTTAAGTCATCGCCTTGCTCATTGCAGTTGGTGCTTGCCGTGCCTGCCCTTCCCGAACAAAAAATTATAGGGCTTTCTATTTGCGAGTCGTTTGCATTTAGGTCAAAAAGAAGCTCTAAAATCTCGTCTTGAACTTCACTTAACCTTGCGTCAGGTCTATCAACCTTGTTTACAACGATGATTAACTTATGGTTAAGCTCTAATGCCTTTTGCATAACGAATCTAGTTTGTGGCATAGGCCCTTCGCAAGCATCTACAAGCACTAATACACCGTTTACCATTTTCAAAACACGTTCTACTTCTCCACCGAAGTCTGCGTGACCAGGCGTGTCTATAATGTTGATTTTAACGCCCTTATAAAATGCAGAAGTGTTTTTTGCTAAAATTGTTATGCCCCTTTCACGCTCTAAGTCGCCAGAGTCCATAACCCTATCTAAAACGTCTTGATTGTCTCTAAAAATTCCACCTTGCTTTAGCATTTCGTTTACTAAAGTCGTTTTGCCGTGGTCAACGTGTGCGATTATTGCAACGTTTCTAACATCTGTCCTTTTCAAAATTTTACTGTCCTTTATTAAATTTCACTTTCCCTATTATTTAACCTCAGATAAAACTGCAATTATAGTTTTTGCATCTTTAATCTGCCGGCTATATATCATTTCTTTAACTTTATTCTTGTCAATCCACTCAGCCGACAAAAATTCATCCTTATCAAGACAAATCTTTGTTTTAACAAACTCAGTTGCCTTGTATATTCTTATAATTTCGTTCGTGTATGCAGGGGTAGGATATATGTCAAACAGTTTCTCAACTTTTTCTGCCCTTATTCCACCCTCTTCTTCAAGTTCACGAATAGCAGTTTCTTCTGGGCTTTCCCCCTCGTTAAGTTTGCCTGCAGGAATTTCATAAAGCTCTTCCGAATACGGATACCTAAACTGTTTTACAAGCAAAATTTTACCGTCTTTTTCGCAATAAATGGCGCTTCCACCACTATGCTCAACCATTTCTCTGATTGCAGGGGTGCTATCTGGCAAAACAATATCGTCTCGCCTAACTGATAAAATTTTACCGCTGTATACGTAGGTTTTTTGGACGGTTTTTTCCTTAAATTCCATCAAGAACTCCCTTCAATAACTTAAACACTTTTTTCGCCCTGCCAAAAAATAATATTTTGTGAGCTTTGGTCAAAAATTTATAAGCGACATAGGCATATATTATGGCATCTCTATCGCTACTTGTTAGTGCGTTTGCGAGCATATCTATAACCAAAAGCATTTCTTCGCTTTTTTCTTCGTCCATCTTTTTTGCTTTAATTTTCTGCTTGTCGATAAGCAATATTTCTTTTATAAGTTTTACGTTTTCGCCATAAACTTTTTTGGCGAGTTCTCTGTCCTTTTCAAGTTTTTCTTCTTCCTCTGCAAGCCTACTTGCTTTTTCATTTTCAAGCTGACAAAGCGCTTCAACAGGGTCTTGAAGTTTTCCGTCAATAACGCTGTCCATAAGCGTTTTAACAGCTTTAATAAACGGTCTAATCATAGCGTTTATAAAAGCATCGTAGCCTGATGCAAAACTGCCGTCAACGTAAAAATATTTATTTAAGAAACTACTCAATTCTATATTTTTAGCATCAATATCGACTAAAAGCGTGAAAGTAAAGGCTAAAAGTTCTTTTGAACTAGATGGAAGTACAAACTCGCCTTTATCTGCTGATAGATATGGGCTTTTAACTAAATATCTTCTTTCAGCGCTTTCTCTATCAAAATCGGTTAAGCAGTTTTTGAAAATTGCCATAAGCGTATCAGAGTTTGCAATTGCTTTTAACAGCCCAACAATCTTAATATCTGCAAGAATATACTTAGAGTCAACCAGCTCTTGTGCACGTTCTAAAAATAAACCTAATTGTTCTTCTTTTGTCAATGACTTATCCCCCTTTAGTGAATTCGGTAATAATTGATGTTTTTTTTGTTTAATCGCTATAATTTGCTAACTAAAGCTATCAACAATTTTGCCTAATTACAAAATGGCATAATTAAACACATACATTATAACACATTTTTAATTCATTATAAACTTTTTTTTGCCGTTATTTTTCAATTTTTTACACAAAGTTCTTTACAAATTCGGTTTTTATGATATAATTAAAGCTAATAATAGGAGAAGTTTTTGGTTATGCAGGTTAAAGGTGATTCATCTTTAAACAAATTAATACTGCTATTCGTCTTTGACAAGATGGAAACGGCGCTATCTGAAAATACAGTTTTGGATATGTGCTGTTCATCAAATAATTGGCTGGCGTATATGGATTGCCAACCTATTCTTAACGGACTACTTGAATGTGGTTGGATTTGTAACATTGGTAATAGTGGCGAGCCTCTTTATACTATTACGCCAGATGGAAGAATTTGCCTTGCAAACTTTTTCATCAATATTCCCGCTTCTATTAGAGAAGAAATTTCGCTTTTTGTTAAGAACAATAGGCTTAAGTATCGCAGAAAGCAAGAGTGTATGGCAGACTATTTTATGAATAAGGACGGCACTTATACCGTTTATCTTAAAATCATTGAACCTGCTCAACCTGTTTTAGAGCTTAAACTCGTTGTCCCAAACAGACAAATTGCAAAAGACATTTATAAAAAATGGGGCGAAAAAGCCGTTGACGTTTATCGCAACATATATGAAAATTTAGTTGACTAATCAGGAGGTATTATGCAAACTTATATAACTAAAGGAACATGTAGTAGACAAATCATTTTTGACGTGACCGAGGACAACAAACTTTTTGGCGTTAAATTTATCGGTGGCTGTAGTGGGAATCTTCAAGCCGTTGCAAGGCTTGTTGACGGCAAAGATATTGACGAAGTTATTTCACTTCTTAAAGGTATTAAATGCAGAAGCAACACTTCTTGTGGTGACCAACTTGCCACTGCCCTTGAAAAATATAAATATAAAAAAGCTAATCCAGAAACGGATAAATAAATCTAAAAAACTAACGGATTTAGTCAGGTGACTAAATCCGTTTTTTTGCGCTCTATTTTAACTTTATTTTTCTAAAATTATTGTAAAAGGTCCGTCGTTTGTTTGGCTTATTTCCATATCTGCACCAAACACTCCCTTTTTAACGGGTATGCCCGTTTTTTTAATGCCTTCTATAACGTATTCATAAAGTTCGTTTGCTTTATCTGGCACTTCGGCTTCTAAAAACTCTGGCCTATTGCCATGCGAAGTGTTTGCCATTAACGTAAACTGAGATACCAACAAAATTTCACCATTTGTGTCTATAATCGATTTGTTGATTTTGCCGTTTTCATCTTCGCAAATCCTAAGCGAAGGAATTTTCTTTATAAAATAATCGGCATTAGCCGTAGTATCCCCCTTTTTAACACCTAAAAAGATAACGTAGCCCTTATCTATCTCGCTGATGAGCTTTCCATCAACTTTTAAGTTTGCATCTAACACTCGCTGAATAACTGCTTTCATATATATCTCCTTTGCCTTTATATAATAACACAAATCAAAATATTTGACAAGTATTATCCAAAAAGGTTATAATAATTAAAAGGTGATTTTATGAAGTTTTTAGGTATGGAAAAAATGTCTTTAGTCGATTATGACGGCTTGGTGGCAACCACTATTTTTACGGGTGGTTGTAATTTCAAATGCCCGTTTTGCCATAACGCTTTGCTTGTTGACGGCTATGAAAACTTGCCTGTTTTAGACCAAAACGAGATTTTTTCTTACCTTGAAAAAAGAAAAGGCGTTTTAGACGGTGTGTGTATCACGGGGGGAGAGCCTACGCTTCATAGTGACCTTCCACTCTTTATGGAAAAGGTTAAAAAACTTGGATATAAAATTAAACTTGATACAAACGGCACTAACCCAGACCTTGTAAAAACAGTTCACCAAAACGGGCTTTGCGATTATTTTGCAATGGATATTAAAAACGATAAAGATAACTATGCAAAAATTATCGGCTTTGACAAGTTTGACACTTCTAAGGTTGAAAAAACCGTGGAATATTTTTTAACTTCTAATGCTGACTATGAGTTTAGAACTACCCTTATCAAACAGTTCCACCAAAAAGGCAATATTTTAGCAATTGGCGAGTGGATAAAGGGTGCTAAAAAATATTTTCTACAAAAATTTAAAGCTGGGGACAACTGCCTAAATGCAAACGGACTTGAAAGCGTTGATGACCAAACAGTCAAAGAATATATTGAGATATTAAATAAGTATATCCCTTTTGTTAGAGCAAGGGGTTATGATTTTTAATAAAATATTATAAAAACTTAAAGCCACGGAAAATCCGTGGCTTTTTTGTTGTTTTTTTATTATTTTATAACTACTTCAACCCTTTCAATTTGGTTATATTTCATAATCTCTATGGCGCTACTATCAATAACTTCGCCACTATATATAATAGGAATTGCCGGTGGGCAACTTACGTTTGTTTTAGATAAAACTCTACCTAAAGAATCTTCAACGTTAACGCTTTCGCTCTTTGCAAAAAGTGCCTCTCTTATGCTCATCTTCATTTTTGGATTTATCGCACTAAAAGTTGGCCTGATTATTTCTTTTAGTCTTTCAATCTTTTTAAATGCTCCTTTTATCTTTTTATAATGGCTGTTTTTGTTAAATGGCGAAAACATTAAAACTATAAAAGCATTGTCAAAATATTCTACTATAATATTATTTTTAGCAAGAATTTTTGCAATTTCACTGCCCGTATATCCATAATGGTTGCAATCTATAGAGATTTTTAATGGTTCACTTCCAACAAGTTTATGACCTAATGAAAGCAAAAACTCTTTTATTTTATCAACCTTTTTTTTGCAAGTGATATATGCACACTTGTTATCGTTTAAATATTTATTTGCACTGTCAAGCGAGCAAAGTGTTAGATATGACGGGCTTGTTGATGCAAAAATTTTCATTTTGTTTTTTACTTGCATTTTGTCAAAAAAGGTAAAACTGCTTGATATATGTAGATATGCGCCACCCGTTAAAACAGGCAAGGTTTTATGTGCCGAATCTGCACACATATCAGCGCCTAAGTTTATTGGGTGGATATTCTCATCTAAAAAGTTAAGATAACTTCCGTGAGCATTATCCACAACACATAAAACGCCGTATTTTTTGCAAATCCCTGCAATTTGTTCGATAGGCAAAACGTTACCCAAATAGTCTGGAGAAGTTACGTATAGTGCCACAGGAAGATTTTTCTTTTTGCAAAACCTCTTTTCTAATTCATCACAATTTATGGTGCTTGATAAAAAGCAATCGCCATTTTCTTTAGCCCACTCGACTTCTAAATCTAAAAGTGCAACGCCGTTTAGAAAACTTGCGTGTGCATTTCTTGTGGCAAGAATTAGCGGAACACTCCCCTTGCAGATAGCATAATCTTTAACGAGAGCAAGCATTGTCATAATGCTAAGCGAAGAGCCTTGCGTTGAATACACCGAAAAATTAGTGCCAAAAAGAAATGAAAGATTTTTTTCGCTTTCATCAATGATAGAGTTTGCATCAAACAAACTATCAGCGCCGTCAATTTCGGTTATATCAAATTTTGCGCCCTTGATATTGCCTTTATGCCCCGGCATATGAAGTCTTATGGACTTGTTTTTATTGTATTTTTTGATAAAATCTATAATAGGTGTGTTCATTTATTCATCTAAATCGTTTAATACGGCAAGCGCAATAGCGCATTCCATACGCTTTTTGAAGAGTTTGCAACCATCTTTATACACCCCACGAACGCTTCCCGTTGCGTGATATGCGTTTGCAGAGCATCCACCTGAGCAATATAGTTTTGCCCAACAGTCTTTACAATCTTTTCTTGCATAAACGTTACAATCCATAAACTCACAGGTTACTTTTTTGTTTGTAACGCCTTCAAAAATATTGCCAAGCTTGAACTTTTCTTCGCCAACGAATTGGTGGCAAGGATAGAGGTCGCCCGTTGGCGTTACTGCCATATACTCCGTTCCAGAACCACAGCCAGAGATACGTTTATAAATGCAAGGGCCACCTTTAAGGTCTATCATATAGTGATAGAAAGTGAAAGGCTTGCCTTCTTTTTTCTTTTCAAGCATAAGTTCGGCAAGTTTTTCATACTCGCCCATAACGATATTTAAATCTTCTTCAGTGAGTTCGTTTTTGTCACCCTTAGCGCAAACAACAGGCTCCATACTAAGTTCTGTAAAGCCGTGTTTTAACATTTCTTTAATGTCTTTGGTAAAGTCTGGGTTAAAGTGCGTAAAAGTGCCACGCATATAATAGTTTTTGTTATCACGTGCTTTAACTAATTTTTGGAATTTTGGAAGGATTTTTTCCCAACTGCCTTGTCCGTTATAGTCCACCCTATATCTATCGTGAACTTCCTTTCTGCCGTCAAGCGATAAAACTACGTTTGACATTTCTTTATTAGCAAAGTCAATAACGTCATCATCAATAAGCACGCCGTTTGTAGTTAAAGTAAACCTAAAGTTTTTGCCCTTTTCTTTTTCAATAGAGCGAGCATACTTAACTAAGTCTTTAACCACCTGAAAATTCATAAGTGGTTCGCCACCGAAAAAGTCAACTTCAAGGTTAGTTCTCGTTCCAGAGTTTTCAACCAAAAAATCTAGCGCACGCTTTCCTACCTCATATGACATAAGTGCCCTTTCGCCATGATATTTGCCTTGACTTGCAAAGCAATATTCACAGTTAAGGTTGCAAGTGTGGGCAACGTGAAGACATAAAGCTTTTACCACGCCAGAAGTTTTGGCTTTGAGTTCTCCTGCCATATTTTCAAAAGTATCGTTTGAAAATAATACCCCTTGATTTTTTAGGTCTTCAATTTGGCTATAGCACTCTAAAACTTCTTCCTTGTTTACGCCTTGACCTTTAAATTCTTGATAAATTTTATCTATAACTTGTTCTTTCGTTTGTTCGTTAAAAATTTTAATGGTGTCGTAAGCCATTTCATCAACCGAATAAACGCCACCAGAACAAGTGTCAAGCACGATATTTTGATTTAATAATTTATATTGATGTACCATTGTTTCTTCCTTTTATTTTTAATTTAGCTCTGAAAAAGCCAAATTAAAAATAAATGCAATACGACGTTTTGCCATATTGCATTTCTAACTAACATATTGTTATGTTATTTTTCCCTTGCGGGATAGCAAAAGACAAATAGTTAAAAACTACTTGCTTTCTTTACTGTTTTCGCACTTTTGATTTGCAATACCACAACTTGTTTTGCAAGCAGATTGGCAAGATGTTTGGCATTCACCACAACCACCTTTTTTTGCACTTTCACAAAGGTTTTTTGATGCAACTACTTTAATATGTTTCATAACTTACCCTCCACGGTTAATTTCTTAATAATTATAACATACGTTTTTATTTAAGTCAACAATAATTTAACGTGTAATAAAGTTTGATTTTATTTAATTATTCAAACTTTCTAAATACATTGAAGCGTTTGTCGCTGCGATAGCGCCGTCTGCAACGGCTGTTGCAACCTGTCTAACGGCTTTAGTTCTGCAGTCGCCTGCAACGAACAAGCCTTCAGTTTTGGTTTTGCAACTTTCATCAGCAATAATATATCCGTTTTGGTCAAGGTCAACAACGTTTGTAAACGCCTTGTTGTCTGGAATTTGACCGATAGCAACGAACACTGCTGGAATTTCGTGAGTTAAAATGTTGCCGTCTTTATCTTTATACTCAATTGCCTTAAGTTCATTTTCGCCAATAAAGTCTATAACGCTTGTGTTTGGTCTAACTTCTATGTTCTCTTTTGCACGAAGTGCTTTGATAAGCATTGCATCGCCAAAGAATTTATCAAATAGCGTATAAACGTATACTTTTTTACAATAACTAGAAAGCAAGAGTGAATATTGAAGTGCAGTGTTAGCATCGCCAATAACAGCAACTTCTCTACCCTTATAAAAAGCGCCGTCACAAATAGCACAATAATAAACGCCTCTACCCACCAAATCATCTCTATCAGACTTGGTGCGAAGGTGTTTGTGCTTTACTCCAGATGCTATGATAACGCTCTTTGCCTCGTATTCGTTAAATTCAGTTTTAACGTGAAAAACCTTATCTTCTGTTTTGACTATATCAATGGCCTTTTCTATTTCAACGTCAGCACCGTGAAAAGTAATTTGTTCAAACAAGTTGTCAGCAAACTTTTCGCCACTGATTTCCTTTATTGATGGATAATTTTCAAGCCTTGGTGAGTTTGCAATTTGGCCACCCAAACTTTCACTTTCTAAAACTAAAACTTTTTTACCATTTCTTAAAGCGTATAGCGCAGAGGTCATACCTGCTGCGCCTGCGCCTATTACAACTAAATCGTACATAATTAATTATTGCTCTCTATATATTTTCTAA
>JAZNBU010000017.1:0-63505 GCA_045587245.1 Christensenellaceae bacterium | reverse complement strand
GACGAAGTTCTGTATCTTCTGCAACTGTTAAGCCACTGAATTTTACGAAAACAACTGATTTTGCGTCTTGAAGTTTTTCTTTAATAACGCCAGATAATTCTATTCTTGCCTCTTTACTTGCTGACATCTTATTACCTCCTTGTTTTAATGAAAAAGCCCTTGCACTCCGAAACAGATTGCAAGGGCATAAAACTCTGGGTTCTATACTTCTTCTTTCTGCCTCGGCAGGTTTGCGATAAATCACAATTACATATTACCTACTGTCTTGGGCTATTTAATTTACTTTGAAATTATAACACTAAAAATTTTTATTGTCAACTAAATTTTAGCATTAATTTTCACGCCAGGGCCCATTGTGCTTGCAAGAGCAACGCTCTTAACGTATTGACCTTTAGCTGCAGCTGGTTTAGCCTTAACGATTGCTTCCATAAGCGCTTCGTAGTTTTCTTTAAGCTTTTCAGCACCGAAAGATTTTTTACCGATTGCGCAGTGGATAATAGCGTTTTTGTCAAGTCTGTATTCAACCTTACCTGCTTTTGTATCCTTGATTGCCTTAGCAACGTCCATTGTAACAGTTCCTGACTTAGGGTTTGGCATAAGTCCTTTAGGACCTAAAACCTTACCGATACGACCAACTAATCCCATCATATCTGGTGTTGTGATGATAACGTCATAATCAAACCAGTTTTCTGATTGAATTTTTTGAATCATTTCTTCAGCGCCAACAAAGTCTGCACCAGCTTCTTTTGCTTGGTCTGCCTTTTCGCCTTTAGCAAGAACTAAAACTCTTACGTTCTTACCTGTACCGTTAGGGAGAACTAAAACGCCTCTAACTTGTTGGTCTGCTTGTTTTGGGTCAACACCTAAACGAACGTGAAGTTCAACTGTTTCATCAAATTTAGCTTTTGCAGTATTTAAAACAATGTCAATTGCTTCGTTAACTTCATAAAGTTTTGCGATTTCGATAGTTTTTGCACTATCAACGTATTTTTTTCCGTGTTTCATTTTTCTTTTACCTCCTGTGGTACGTTCGGACAAAACTTGTCCTCCCACTAATTATGTTCTTAGTCTATAACTTCAACGCCCATGCTTCTAGCTGTACCAGCAATCATGCTAATTGCAGCTTCAATGCTGTTTGCGTTAAGGTCAGGCATCTTAAGTTTTGCGATTTCTTCAACTTGTGCCTTAGTAATCTTTGCAACCTTGTTCTTGTTTGGCGTAGCACTTGCACTTTCAATGCCACAAGCTTTCTTAATAAGAACTGGTGCTGGTGGTGTTTTCAAGATAAATGTGAACGAACGGTCTTGATAAATTGTCATTACAACAGGAATTATAAGGCCAGCTTGGTCTTGAGTTTTTGCATTGAATTCCTTTGTAAATCCAGGAATATTGATACCGTGAGGACCTAATGTTGAACCAACCGGTGGACCAGGTGTTGCCTTGCCCGCAGGAAGTTGTAATTTAACGATTGCCGTCACTTTCTTTGCCATAATTGTTTCCTCCATTTTGTGGTGCTTTCGTTGTGCCAGTGTAAAAAATTTAACACAACTCCCACTTTATAACATCGGATTTTTCCGATTGTTTGTTTTTTCAGTTTGTATATATTATATATAATGTTTATTATTAAGCGCTTTTGTGCTTTTCTTTCTTAATTAAAAGCTTTTTACGCTTGCTCGCTACTTACGTTAATCTTTTTTACTTGAACAAAGTTTAGCTCAACGTCAGTTTTTCTGCCGAACATTTCAACATTTACCATAACTTTTTGTTGACCTTCAATAATAGACATAACAACGCCCACAAAAGATTCAAGTGGACCAGACACGATTTGAACTGTGTCGCCAACAGTAAAGTCAATTTCAACAGCAACTTCTTCTAAGCCCATTCTTGCAACTTCTTCGTCAGTGAGTGGAAGTGGTCTACCTTGTGGACCAACGAAACCCGTTACGCCCCTGGTATTTGTCACCAAATACCAAATGTCGTTAGAATAAATCATTTTTAAGAACACGTAGCAAGGGAATTTCTTTCTTTCAACGATTTTCTTCTTGCCACTTGCCTTTTCTTCCAAAGTTTCTTCTGTTGGAATTTTAATTTCGAAAATGTTTTCTTGTAAGTTGTTATTCTCAATAAGCTTTTCAAGGCTGTCTTTTACCATAGCCTCATAGCTTGAATAAGTATGAATAACGTACCATCTTGGTTGTTCTGCCATCTAACTAACTCCTTGGTGCTACGAGTTTAAGTAGCTCGAGCAACCCCGTATCAAAAGCAAAAATAACTACTAAGAAAACAAGCACCACTGCAAGAACAACGCCCGTCTTCTTCAAGACCTTAGCAAAAGTAGGCCAATTGACTTTTTTCAATTCTGAAAAAACGTCTTTAGCCTTCATGCCAAATCTCTTAAAGAAACCTGGTTTTTTGTTTTTCTTTTTGTCTTTTTTCACTTCTTTTTGCTGAGCAGGTGATTGTGCTTCTACAAAATCACCTTTAATAGCGTCTTTATTCTTTTTCATTACTATTGCCCCTTAAAATTTATACCTTTAAAAAGGTAAGTCAGCGAAGAAAAAATCTTACTTCGCTTCCTTGTGAGTTGTATGCTTTTTGCAGAATTTGCAATACTTTTGCATTTCTAATCTTTCAGCATCGTTTTTCTTGTTTTTAAAAGTATCGTAGTTTCTCTGTTTACACTCTGTGCAAGCGAGAGTTATCTTTTGTCTTGCGCCTTTTGCTGCCATAATGCACCTTCCGAACATCAAAAAATTAACACCCCGAAACGAGATGCTAATTGATTTTATCAAAAATATAAAATTATGTCAAGTTTTTTTCAGGTTTTTTATAACTTTTTAAATAAAAATTATAATTTTTTATACGTTTTACTACATTTTGCTCTATATTAGTTTTTTACCACTACATATAGTTTTTAAAGGCGTGCATTTTTATAAAAATTCGGATAGTTTTGAGTAAATTCTAGCGTTTTTTATAATTTCTTCTATTCGTTCTTGACTAAGCGCCGTTAATTTTTTGCCGTCTTTATACACCATAACCTGATTTACAGCTCGCACGTCTAAAAGACTAACTAACCTTTTTATCGTTATATCTTCATCAACAGCGTGCGTCACGTAAGGCATGCCTCTTTTTAGATTTTGATTTGAAAGACTTGAAAATATTTTTACGTATTTGTTTTCTCGTTCTCTAGAAAACAAGCCAAAACACACGAATAAGGCAAAAAATAAAAGCGAAAAATTTATTAAGCCGTTTATAGCGCTTAAAACAAACGCAAAAAGTAAAATCACACAAAAAGCACTGCCCATAAGTCTGCAAATTGAAAACGCTTTGTCATAATTTAATCTTTGAGCAAAAAAACAAAACATAACCCTTCCACCGTCAAGTGGATAAATGGGCAATAAGTTTACAAGCGCCATCGACAGATTAGCATAAACCACCACGTCGGTATAAGCATAGAGGTTGGGATATATCCACCACGTTGCTATAAAAAATAAGCTTATTAAAAGGTTTATTATTGGTCCTGCAAGTGCGATTTTGGTTTGGTCTTTAAAGCTCAGCCCATCGATGTTCCCAACCACCACAGCACCAAAGGGCATAAGCGTTATTTTGTTTAGCCTATACCCTAAGTTTGCCGATACAAAAGAATGACCAAGTTCGTGCACTACTGCCGTTAATGTGCAAATTACGAATATAAAAATCTGACCTGTCACGGCGTAAAAAAAGCCTAACACGAAAAACAGTGGGTGAATTGATAACTTTATACCTGCCATACCACCGTGTTGCCAACCATTTCATAATTATCTAAAAGCTCACCATCGCTATTAGTAAAACAAATGCTAGCACCGTTTGGCTCTAAATATCCCACGGGAATATTGCCATACACCTTATCGCCTTCGCTCACGTAAAGGCGTTCGACGTTTGCAATAATGCTCTTAAAATTTTGACTATGTTTAATTTCTATGTCGTATCTACCCGTTTGGGTCTCGGTAATTTTTGTCACAACGCCGTCACAAGGCGCATACACACTGCCTTCGCCAGCGAAAGTGATTTTGCCTTCACTAACTTCAACGCCATTATTATTTCCCATAGATATAACAGGCGAAAAATCCGTGTGCTGACGAAGGTCAACTTGATTAACTTCGCTTCCGAAAACCCCACGCAAGAATACGTTTATGCCACTGTTTTGATAAAGTGCGTTTGTCAATAAAATAGTGGCAACAAGCAAACCTATAATCACAAGCTGAACGCCCACGATGGTAAACTTAAACGGCTTTTTGTTATGCTTTTTGCTTGCCACAAACACGTTAGAAGTGTTTTGGTTAAACTCTTCTAAGGTTTCTGGTTGTTGCTCGTTAAAAACGGCAAGTTGCCCCTCATTTTCCTCAAAGGCAAGGCTTTTTTCATCTGCCAAAGCCGTTAAGTCTTGCTCCATATTAATCTTTTGAAGAAGTTGCTCTTTCACAAGCTCGTCGTTAATTCTTTTCTTTTTGCGAGTTCTTCGCTTTTTAGTTATATTAGTGACGCTAGATGTAGAAATAGGCAAATCAAGCATAGACGCATACTGCAATTTTTCGTTCATAATGGTTCTCCTGTTCGTTTATTTATAAAACTATATGAGCCAATTTTGCTTGATATGACAAAAATGCCACAAGCATAAATTTGCTGGTGGCATCTTTTTTTGTATAAATATTGATTTTAAAGTCGGTTTTTAGCAACTAAACAATTTTTTAATTAATTTATAGCCTTCTTTTTCAAAAACCTTGGTATCTAATGCACATTGCTCATCATAGCTTTCCACCCCTTTTACCTGCTTTTTACTATTGTAAAGCAAATAAGGCACAGGGTCAGAACAGTGCGTCATAATAGAGAGTGGCGTTGGGTGGTCTGGCAAAATTAAAAATGCAAAATCTTCACCCATTTCTTTTAAGCCATCGTAAATTATTTTAACAACGTTATCGATTTGCTCTATTGAATAAATTTTGTTCTTTGCATCGCCGTGGTGACCGCACTCATCAGGTGCTTCCATATGCAAATATACAAAGTCTAAGCCGTTTTTAAGCCCTTCAACGCAAGCGTTTGCCTTTCCAACAAAGTTGGTGTCGTAATTGCCCGTTGCGCCATCAACTTCTATCACTTGCATTTTGGCAAGTTTGCCTATACCTTTAAGCAAATCAACGGCTGAGATTATGCCACCTTTAAGCGAAAATTTATCATAAAAGCTTTCAAGGTTTGGTTTTGTGCCATCACCCCAGAACCAAAGTGAGTTTGCAGGGTTTTTACCTTCAGCAATCCTTTTTTTATTGACAGGGTGACCATTTAAAAGGTCATAAGATTTTTTCATAATCTCTAAAAGCTCTTTGCCACCTTTGCTTTGTGGCAAATGGTTTTTAATAGGTTTTTTGGTTATATCGTGTGGCGGGGTTAAATCTCCCATCAAGCTACCCTTATCAATAACCATACAATGCCTATAACTAATGCCTGCATAAAGAGTGTATTTTTCGTTATTTAAATGGCTTGCAAGGTAGTTTATAAGCTCGGTTGCCTCAAGCGTTGATATCTCGCCAGCGCTATAGTCTATCATTGTTTTATCTTCATATTCGTTTTCATTAGACAGCGTGACTAGGTTTGCCCTTGCCGTGATGTCTGTGTCTTTAAGGCTAATTCCAATTGATGCCGCTTCAAGTGGCGAACGCCCCGAATAGCACTCTAAAGGGTTATATCCCAAAACCGAAAGGTTTGCAACGTCCGAGCCTGGCTTTAATGAGCAAGGCACGGTTTGACATAGCCCCACTTCGCTTACTTTTGCAAGGCTATCGATAAAAGGTTTTTTTGCAAGCATGAGTGGCGTTTTATCACCCAAAAAACTTTGGCGATAATCTGCCATGCCGTCCCCTAAAATTACAACGTATTTCATAATGCACTCCAATCTATAGGCGTTTTGCCCATTTTTGTTAAGTATTCGTTAGTTTTTATAAAATGCCCACACCCAAAAAATCCGTTATATGCCGAAAGCGGACTTGGGTGAACGCTCTCTAAAACGAGATGTTTTTCTTGGTCTATAAGCGCCTTTTTACTTCTTGCGTTTGCACCCCAAAGCAAGAACACAACACCTTCTTTTAGGTCGGAAATCTTTTTGATAATGCTGTCGGTAAACTGCTCCCAGCCTTTACCTTTGTGCGAGTTGGGTTGATGCTCTCTGACAGTTAAAACCGAGTTAAGTAGCAAAACGCCTTGCTTTGCCCAGCCCGTCAAATCGCCACTTTCACCCATCTTAACGCCAAGCTCGCTTTCAATCTCTTTATAAATGTTGACAAGCGAAGGTGGTCTTTCCACCCCTTTTGGCACAGAAAACGATAGCCCCATTGCTTGACCGACGTTATGATAAGGGTCTTGACCGATAAGCACGACTTTTACGTTATCAAACGCCGTCAGTTTCATACTGTTAAAAATATCGAACATCGACGGATAAATTGTGTGCGAAGAATATTCTTTTTTCAAGAACTCTCTTAAGCTTAAATAGCTTTGAGAATCAAATTCTTGCTGTAAAAGACTATCCCACTCGGGTGTGATTTTTATCATTATTCCTTCCCTTGTTTGTCATTTATTATATAATAACATATTTTGATTGACAAAATCAATTTAATTATATATACTTACTTAGATATATTTTTTATTGAGAGATGTTTATGAATTTATACGACGTAATACTTATTGCGCTTGCGCTTTCTATTGATGCCGGAGCTATAACCATTTCTAACTGCTCAGTGTATAAAAACTCGCTAAGCACCAAAAAACAATGGGCAATGCCAATCTTTTTTGCAATCTTCCAAGGCGTTATGCCTCTACTTGGATATTTGCTTGGAAGCTTGTTGACATTTATTCAAGAAGGCGACTTTGCAAGTTATCTATCAAGCGCAATCTTCTTTGTTTTAGCAGGCAAGATTTTTATTGATATAATTAAAGACTTAAAAGAAAAAAATTCAGGAGTTTTAGAAACTGAAGACCAATCAAAAGTTCAAAACTTAACTTTTTTAGTTTTGTTTTTGCAAGGAATTGCAACTAGTATCGATGCTTTGGTTGTGGGAATAACCTTTGTAAACCTTACCTTTTCGGTTTACCTTGCGGTTCTAGTAATTTCAGCTATTACTTTTGTATTTGTTGGTTTATGCTTGATTTTCGGCAAAAAACTTGGCAAAATTTTTGGAAAATACGCAGACTTTGTGGGCGCAACAATTCTTTTAATCTTGGCAATAAAATCTCTAGTCCAAATTTTTATTTAAAATTAAATATCCGATATAAAAACAACAGCCAGCGAAAACTCGCTGGCTATTTTTTTATTTTATTACTATATTCTCTTTGCGATTGCTTTTAAGAATTCTTTTGAAGAAAGCTTCTTTGGCGAAACGCCTTCTTTTTTGAACAAACCTACAAGGTCGCCCGTCATCTCACCACTCTCTATTGTCTCAATAGTTGCTTTTTCAAGCCTACTTGCAAAATCAACAAGGTCAGAAAGATTATCTAACTCGCCACGCTTTCTTAAAGCACCAGACCAAGCAAAGATTGTTGCAACAGGGTTGGTTGAGGTTTCTTCGCCCTTAATATATTTGTAATAATGGCGTGTGACTGTGCCGTGCGCTGCTTCGTATTCGTAAATCCCGTCTGGCGAAACTAAAACGCTGGTCATCATTGCTAAACTTCCATAAGCAGTTGCAACCATGTCGCTCATAACGTCGCCATCATAGTTCTTGCACGCCCAAACGATACCGCCTTCGCTTCTAACGATTCTTGCAACAACGTCATCAATTAACGTGTACATATACTCAATGCCGGCTTTAGCAAATTTTTCTTTATATTCTTCGTTATACACCTTTTCAAAAATGGCTTTGAAGTTGCCGTCGTAAACCTTGCTTATTGTGTCCTTTGTAGAAAACCAAAGTGGGAGTTTCATATCAAGTGCATAATTAAAACAAGCACGGGCAAAGCTCATAATAGACTTATCGGTGTTATGCATAGCCATAACTACGCCGTCACCATCGAACTCGTGAATAGTTTTTGTGACTTCATTGCCCTCTTTATCGGTATAAACAAGTTTTGCCGTTCCTTTTCCTGCCAAACCGTCAACAGCCTTATAAATATCGCCGTATGCGTGTCTTGCAATAACGATTGGCTTTTTCCAAGTTGGGATATAAGGCGTGATGCCATCTACTAAAATAGGTGCTCTAAAAACAGTGCCGTCAAGCATAGCCCTTATAGTGCCGTTTGGGCTTTTATACATTTTCTTTAATGAATATTCTTCAACCCTTTGTGCGTTTGGAGTGATTGTTGCGCACTTAACTGCAACGCCGTATTTTTTGGTTGCGATTGCGCTATCCACAGTCACCTTGTCGTCCGTTTTATCTCTCTCAACTAAGCCTAAATCGTAATACTCGGTTTTAAGGTCAACGAACGGACAAATTAAAATATCTTTTATCCAGCCCCACAAAACTCTTGTCATTTCATCGCCATCCATTTCAACGAGTGGCGTTATCATCTTGATTTTTTCCATAGTTATCTCCTTGCTTTTTCATAAGTAATTTTAACACAATTTAATTTTTTTTACAAGCGTTTTGCGCCCTTACTGCCAATAGAACTGAGTATTCCCGAATTATATTCAGTAATATAGCCTTGCCCCTGCAGATGTTTGCGTTCACTTGCCATAATTAAACTTGAAAGCATTTTTGAAAAGCCCTTCATCGTGTCATAAAACAAATAATACGAAAGCGAGCCTGGGATAGAGTTTATTTCGTTTACGTATACTTTATTTTTGCACACGAAAAAGTCTATTCTTATAACCCCGTCAAAATCAAGCTCGGTATAAACCTTTTTAGATAGGGTTTTTATTTTATCTGATAACTTTTTGTCTATATTTGCAGGGAACTCTCTTTTCCCGTCCTTATACTTATCGCCAAACGATAAAATTTTATCCCTAGCGATAGGTCTTTCGCACTCAGATACGTGCAAATCGCCATTTTCATCACGATAAACAGCACAGTTTATCTCTATAAAGTCTTGCAAAAATGGTTGAATTATTACTTTTTCGCCGTATTTAAGCGCATTTTCTATGGCTAAAATTAAGCTTTTTTTATCAATCGCCTTGCTTATCCCAATGCTAGAGCCAAGTAGATTGGGCTTTACGATGAGTGGAAACTCCAGTTTTTCCATCACTTTCTCCACTTGTTCGGCGCTACTTATGGTCATACTTTTCAGCGTGGGGATTTTCATTGCCGAAAGCATAATTGAACTTGCGTTTTTATCCATGCTGATTGCAGACGGTAAAACGTCTGAAGAAGTTGTTGGGATATTGCACATCTTAAAAAGTCCAGAAAGCGCTCCGTCTTCGCCCCTTTCGCCGTGCATACAGTTGACAACGCAAAATATGCTTTCTATCTTTTTAAGTTTTTTGCCCTTTACCTCATATAAAACGTTTTCGCCCTGCACAAAACACACTTTTTTGAGTTTATCTAATTTCAAGTTTTTGTATTCGTCTAAATCAAAAAGCGTTTTTGAAGTAAACCACTCTCCACCTTTAGTAATATAAATAGGGATAGCGTTAAACTTATCTTTGTCTATTGAGTTTAGCGCCATAACCCCTGTCAAAATTGAAATATCGTGCTCAACAGAGCGACCACCAAAAATAACTGCTACGTTTTTCATTAAAAAAACACCTCCACAAATTTTGTTTGCTTTGGTGCTTTTATGTTTTTATCGAATTGTAAAAAATTTTGTTAGTTGTAGTTATCTGGCAAGTCGTTTTCAAAAAGAACAACGTCTCCGTCAGAAAGCATTTCGTTAAGAGTTTTATTTCCCTTGTTTAAAGTCTTTTCAAACTTGATGTTTTCTTTTGGCATACCACCTTCTATAAGACCTTTAATAATCATTTCGGCGTTGTGCTTACCCACCACGATAACAAAATCTGCGTGCTTTGCAAGCGTTTTGCCGAATTCGTAATTAACAAGGTTTTCTATTTTTCCAAGCTCTACAAGTCCTGGCGTTAAAACGATTTTTCTGCCCTTAAAACTATCCAAAACTTCCATTGCCGACTTAACGCCTTCTTCGTTTGCATTATAACTATCGTCAATGATTACAATGTTTTTGTTGTTTGGAACAAGCTCAAGCCTATGACCTATAGATTGAATTCTAGATATCCCCATAGCGATTTCTCTAGGTGAAAGCCCTATTTTATATGCAACCGTTGCCGCTAAGCATATATTTTTAACACTATGACTGCCAAGTAAAACGGTTGAGCATTTAATCCCCCTTTCTCCGTCGATATCAAGTGTAAAGGTCGTGCCACGCTCGTCTATTTTAACGTCTCTTGCCGTCACCAAAACGTCACCGTCGATACCAGCCAAATACTTTTCGCCATCAAATTTTTCAAAAAGCGCTTTAGAGTTTTGGTTATCAGAAGAAAACACTCCTATTCCGTTTGGCGCAAGGTTTTCAAAAAGCTCAAACTTTGTTGCCATAATATTTTCAAACGAGCCAAACGATTCTAAGTGCTGATTGTTTACGCCCGTTAAAACACCAATGCTAGGATTAACGAGTTTTGCAAGCTCTTTTATGTCGCCTTTTTGCCTTGCCCCCATTTCTGCAATAAACACGTCGTGAGTGCTGTCTAGTTTTCTAACCGTTCTAGCTATGCCAAGTGGCGTGTTAAAAGAATTCGGTGTTGCAAGCACTCTATATTTTTGACTTAAGATAGTTTTCAAAATTTCTTTAACGCTTGTTTTTGCAAAACTTCCCGTTATGCCTATTTTAATTACAGAAGACTTGCTGAGCACCGTTTCCGCCCTGCGAATATAATATCTTCTAATAAGCCACTCTAGTGGTTCGTTTATGGCATAAGCCAAAAACAACACAACAGGGATAAGTAGTGGCAACAAACAAATAACAGATAGCCTTAAAAGTGCAAAAACTTTGTTGTTAATTTCAAACGCAATATAGTTAATTAGCGTCAATACGCCAAACGTTAATAAAAAGAGCAAAATGGTGTAAGTTATACAAAGTCTTATTATTCGCCTTGTTTTTTTAAGTGGAACTTTTGCGTTTATGCTCTTTTCTGAATTGATGTACATTATTATAAAGAGAATATATGCAAAAAAACCGATATACGACGCAAACGTTTCTCCAACCATAGAGATAAAGGTCATATTAAGAACACAAAAGAAAAGAAACGCCAGCATACAAAGAAGCATCAGCCTTGACATATAAGGCGTATCCTTGTGCGAAAGCCACTTAAAATAGCGCTTGCCCTTATAATTACACTGTTGCATAACAAGTATAAATTTCATTGAACAAAATAGTAAAGCCACGGCGTTTAGCGTGCTTAGCGTGACGTAGGTAAGCATTTGATCGCCCGTGAACAGCTCTATAAATTTTTCTACGAATAATGGAAACATGTTTTTTATGAGAGCAAAAACTCTCTTACCTCCATATTGAATTTGTTTGGTTTATCTAAAAAGCAAAAATGCCCGCACCCGTCAAACACTTTTAACGTGCTATCATTTATGTTCTTGTTTAACTTTTTTGCCATATAAAGTGGCGTTTCTTTATCACACCTACCGTTTATGATAAGCGTTTTAACGTTAATTTCAGACAAATAACCGTCTAAATGTTCGCTTACTATCTTAACAAAACTTTTCCGCATAGTTTCGTTTAGCATAAGATAGTCTTTTGAATAAAATTTTGTAAGCTTTTCTTTTTTTATAAATCTTTTAAGAAGGCAAAAGCAAGTTTTTTTAACCGCTTTTTTTAGCGTCCGTTTTGGCTTTAGCCCAGCACAGCCCGTAAGCACTAATTTCTTGCACTCAAGTTTTTTTGTGGCTATGCCTTTTATTGCAATTCTTCCACCGAAAGAGTGCGCAACGATAAACGGATTAATAATGCCGTTTTCTTTGATATATTTATTCACACTCTCAATATAATCGTCAAGCGAATAAGGGTATGGCATTTCTTGATTTGTGCCAAAACCCGTTAGGTCTGGCGCAAAAACTTCCATATCACGAGAAAAATGCGTGATTTGGTTAAAAAAACTTTGCCCACTCGATAAATACCCGTGCAAAAATAAAATCTGGTGTTTATCTTTAGTTAAAGCATTAGCTTTCCTTTCTATTTTATTAGCTCCTTTGCCATAACCACGGCGTCTTCCCCATCGCTATAATAACTTTTTCTCACGTTAATTTTGTTAAAACCGTTTTTAATATAAAGATTTTGCGCTGGTAAGTTGCTCGTTCTCACTTCTAAAAAAATCTTTTCGATGTTTTTATCTATCAAAGCTTTTTCTAGTCCTTGTATAAGCACGGACGCTAAGCCTTGTTTTCTATATTCTTTTTTCACAAAAACGCTTTCTATATCTGCATCAAAAAGCGTTGTAGAGCTTGTTATAACGCCCACGAGTTTTTGCTCTATTTTTATCCCAAGCGCCAAAAACCTTTGGGTTAAAAAAGCGTCTTCAAGCATTTTTTGTGACCAGCCGTCTAAAAAATCACCGTTATACAGCTCCACTATTTTGTCGGCATCTTCTTTTTTTAGCCAGTTTAAAATCATCTTCCTTCCTCTGCCTGACTTTTTCTAACGTAAAGTGGCGTTAAACTTTCTAGGTCACTCGTTATCCTGTCTAGGTTGCTTTTAATAGCATTTTCTAAACCTTGGCTAATATCAACCACTTTTACGTCAAGTCCTTCGATTTGCTCAAAAGAAACGCCTTTATATTCTAAAAGCAGTTTTTCTACCTCTTTTCTATCAACGTAGCAAGGCGAAAGAATTACTTTTTGATTTTGATACCCACAAACGTAAAACCCGTTATGCTTTGCATCAATAATTGCCAAAACTTTGTCGCTAACGTCATTATATGCTAAAGTGTCGAAAGAAGTTATTGATAAACAAGGTTTATTATACGCAAAACACATTGCCTTAATTGTTGAAACGCCAATTCTAATGCCTGTAAAAGACCCTGCGCCAACAACGGCCGAGAAAAAGTCTGCCTTCTTAAAGTCAAACCCCACTTTTAAGGCAAGGTTTTCTATTTGTGGCATCAAAGCCGTCGAGTGCTTAACCCCGCACTCGCTATCAAAATATTTATAAACCTTACCATCAACACAAATTAAGACCGTTAGGTTTTTTCCACTCGTATCTACTGCTAGATAGTTCATAAAATAATCTTCCTCGTTCCATCGTCTATCTTTTGAATTTGCACTTTTTTAGCGCTTTTTGGGATAACGTCTATAATATTTTCAGACCACTCGATTAAACAAATATTATCGCCGTTAAAATAGTCTGTAAGCCCAAGCATAACGGCATCTTCCCCACACGAAAGCCTATAGCAATCGTAATGATAAATTAGGTCGTTATATACATTTAAATAGGCGTAAGTTGGGCTTGTGACGCCATCAATGCCAAAATATTTTGCAATGCCCTTTGTAAACGCAGTTTTTCCAGCACCTAAATCACCAGAAAGCAGTATCACGTCTCCTTTAACTAACGTTTTTGCATATTCGAACGCAATCTCTTGCGTGTTTTTTTCGCTCTTTGAAATAATTTCCATATTATTTTTCCATTACTTTTATCATTTTGAATAGATACTTAACCCTTTTATACAAAAGCACGGTTAATATGCTTATAGAAACTGTTTTAATCACGTTAAACAAAAGTATATATTGCCACATACTATTAAACATTTGATTAGAAAAGTCCGTAGTGACAAATGGCGCACCCCCCATATAAAATGGAAAGTTGATAAACTTGTTTGTTATTAGCGATGCCCCCGATTGAATTACACAAGCAATAGCAAGCGTTAAAATTACCGTTTTAATGCCCTTTTTATACTGATATGCTATAGTTGGAAGCAAAACGAAAGCAGTGGTTAAGATAATGTTTGCAAACTCACCAACACCACCAGTAGAGCCGACTAATATATGTATCAGCTCTTTAACAAGAGTGACTATTATTGCAGGAATTGGGCCATATATAAAGCCCGCAAGCAACACGAAAACGTTTGAAAAATCAAGTTCCAAAAACGGTGCAGGCGTGCTTGCCATAATTGGAATTTCAAGCAAATAAGTTATAAACGAAAGAGCAGAAAATATTGCCATTCCTGCTATGTTTTTTGTTGTAAAAACGTTTTGTTTAATATTCTTGTCCATAAAAATACGCCCCTTTTCTTCTTAAGGGGCGCAAAAAGACAAAGACAAGCGAAAAATTCGCCCATTAATTCTTTTCTCATCCGGACTATAACCGTCGGTCAAGGAATTAAACCTTGTCAGCACAAACAACTGTTCGTGGTCGCAGACTTTACTGCCGATAGGGAATTTCACCCTGCCCCAAAGAATTTGTTATTATTTTTATAAATATTTTAGTATTATTTTATATTTTTGTAAAGTGATTTAGCCCTTATTTGTTAATTAAATTAAATCTTTTAAGAAGGCCTAATCCAATGTCGTCGGCATAAGGCGTTAATATACTATCCACGTTTAATTTAAATAGCTCTGTAGCCGTTGTCACTCTATCGACGTTTGCAAGCACGTAAAGTTTTTTGGTTATGCCACATTTTGCGATTGCTGAAAGTTTGTTTTTAACTTCTTCTATCGTCGCATCGCCAAACGCAAGAACTATATAAGAAATTTTAGTTCTTTTAAGTGCTTTCATCGCTTCAACGAAATTTTCCTCAGTCACGTCGCTTGCATTAAGCACTATGCCTGCATTTTTCTTTGAGCAGGCATAAAATTTACGACACTCTTTTTTAAGCTGTTTTAGGTTTTCCTTTGCAAGAAGCAAAGATGGCACTGTGACGGCAACCGAATTTGCGCCAGCCTTTACGCTTTCTTTAATATTTGCAAGCTTGCCCTTTAGCGAGCTTTCGCCAAACGGAAAATCAATGATAGAATTAACGTTTAACTTGCCGGTAAGATTTTTCTTGTTTTGCTTTATGCAAGCCGGCAAATAAACAGGCGCAACCGTTAGCCCGCCTAAGCCATAACGCCCTGCCCTATAAAACATTTTGTCAAGCTCAGATTCGGTCACGTCATATCTAACGATAGCCTTTTGAATTTTTGACATTATTTTTCTAATTTGAATTAGATAAAACTCTTCTTTTAAGTTTTCAGCAGTAGTAGAAAGCAACGTTGCTAGCTCTGATAAGTCGTCCATAATAGCGTCGCTTTCACAATCTTTATTTTCCTCATTTGTATTTTCAGAATCACAGCTTTCAGCTTGCTCAAAAAGTGCGATTTGACCGTCCTCACAATTAGCTTGCTCTAAAACGCTATCCAATTGTTCTTTGGTTTGTTCAGCGCTATTTTCTATTATTTTTTCATTAGCAAGATTTTGTTCTTTTTTTAATTTGAGTTTAAACATAAATTGCTCCTTTTGCCAAGAAGGCAAATAAAGTTGTGATAAAATAACTTATTTATCAACAAATAGTTTCACTAAAAGGTATTTTTCTTATGTTAAAGTGTTTTTGGTAGGTGATAAACGTGAATAATTTTGCATTGAGTTTTTTCTTAGGGCTAATTTGCACGCTGTTTTTATTTGTTTTAAGTGTTATTATAACCTTAGGCATTAAATATCTTTATTTAATGCGCCTTGACCTTTTAAAAAATCAGACGTTAGCTCAGCTGGGCAAAAAAACGACTGCGCCAAAAAAACCTTCTTCCCCTAAAAAGCCAAAAACTCAAAAACCACCAAACGTGGTTAGGAGCATTGAAATTGACCCCGAAAATATCGATAAAATTTACGTTAAGAAAAGCAGTTAAGCTTTTGGACTTTTTTATAGTCCTTAGTCAAACTTAACGGTATTTTTTTCATCTCCCCAAAGGCTTTCTAAATGATAGAAAAGTCTTGTTTCGTCGTTAAAAATATGCACCAAAACGTCTCCGTAATCTAAAACAGCCCATCTTCCTTCTCTAACGCCCTCACGTCTGATTGGTGCAACGCCGAGCTTGTCCATTTCTTCTTCCACGTGCTCGATGAGTGCACGGGTATGAGTCATTGACCTGCCCCCCGCAACAACGTAATAATCGGCAACTTCAGTCTTGCCACGAACGTCTATACAAATTATGTCTTCTGCCTTGTGTTTATCTAATGCCTCGCAAACTTTTTTTGCAAATTCTTTCGCTTCCAATTTAATTTCCTTCCTTTATTTATTTTACGTAATAGTTAAATGCATTTATCGTTTCATAGTAAATGCTTTGTTTTTTGTTTATAAGATGCAAAAACTCTTCTTTTAAGCACTCTCTAAAGCAAGTCTCAAAATCAGCTTTTTCATATAGCTCACGGAGCTTTTCAACCCCTTCGTAATTTCTATCTTCTTCAATCATATCTGCAACAAAAATTAGTTTAGATAATAAACTCATTTCGGCTTTTCCTGAGGTATGATACCTTATTGCGTCGATAATCTCTTGGTCGTTAATTTTTAAATACTTTTCGGCTATAAACGCCCCTAAAAATGCGTGAACCACAGGCTGTGGCACGTCATCTGCTATCTCAAATCCCTTAACGTCGTTTTTGTCTAAATATTTAGCCGAGTCGTGAAGAGTTGCTGAAATTCTAACTTTTTCTTGGTCAAGCCCAAGCTCTCTTGCTTTTTTTAAGGCCGTTATAACAACGTTTGCCGTGTGCCTTATTCTGCGCTCTGGCAACACCTTAAGGATAAATCTTTCATACTCGTCCGGCTGATACACCTTGTTTTTTACAACGTATTCGCAAACGGGTGTTGGCATAAGGTCACCAAGCGACAAACCAAGCCTAAAATAAGTTCTTATTTTTGTTGAAGAATAGTCCTTGCCTTGATAGTTAAGTCTAACAAACTCTTTATTAAAAGTTTTCTTAAAATATTCTTGTTCTTTTTGATAATCAACTTCAACCGAATCTCTGCCGAACACGGCAAGCGTTGCAGAGCCCAAAATTCGGTCTGGGTTTTTCCATTTTTTAAAGTCAAGGAGCATATCCCCGCCCACCAAAAAGTAAAGGGTTGTATCTTTATTATAAAAATGCTCAACCGTTTGGTAGGTATAGCTTGTTCCCTCTTTCAAAATCTCAAAATCGCTAACTAAAACCTTTTCAATATCCCTAAAGGCAAGCCTAAGCATATTAAGCCTATGCTCGCTAGGTGCAGATTTAGTTGTTTTATGTGGCGAAACAAAGGTTGGCATAACTATTATCTTGTCAAGCCCGAGCTCGGTTATCGCACTTTTAACAAGTGAAACGTGCTCGCTATGAACGGGGTCAAAAGTTCCACCGAATATTGCAATTTTTTCCATACCTATATTATTACATATTTTCAAAATAAAATCAACGATTTAATAAATTTACTTTTGCGCCTAAATGTAAAGTTTTTATATTTTTGTATAAATTATTTCATTTTTGGTAATTATATAAAAAAACTAAAACGAGGCAGTCTTATGAGAGTTTCTTTTATTTCTATTTTAGACAGCGCTTTTACAGCGTTTTTAAGCTTTATAGCAACCTTTTTAATACTAAACTTTTATGTCGATAGACCTTATTCAATTATTTTTGGGGCGTGTATATCGATACCGATTTTTTTGATTGCTTTTGAAAAAATAAAAAATAGCACGCTTGAAAAAAGCGTGGATAAACAAAAACTTAAAGCAGTTTTAAATATGTGCAATTCCTTGTGCCTTTTAGAGCGCCATAAAAAGTTAGAGCTTTTTGAACGGGCGATAAATAGGCGTGGCTTTAGAACACTTAAGAAAAAAGGTGGCAT
This sequence comes from Christensenellaceae bacterium, assembly GCA_045587245.1. GTDB lineage: Bacteria > Bacillota > Clostridia > Christensenellales > Borkfalkiaceae > UBA1259. Next base: position 45,747 of record JAZNBU010000017.1, on the reverse strand, counting down.
TTTTATTGAAGAAACAAACTCTGCCGTGTTTATCTTATTTTCCTTTGATGGAATAACAAAAACCGACGTGGTTAGAGTTTTTAACAGCATTTCTTTAAAAGATAAAGCCTATATTTTTGGGCAAAGCGCAAATAAAGAACTTTTAGATTTTATCGATAGATTTGATGAAAGGATTGTGTTTGTTGACGGGGCAAAAACTTATAATCTTTTAAGTGAGAGTAATTGTTTGCCTAAAGAAGCGCCAATATCAAAATCAAAGTCTAAAATGATAAGCAATTTTTTCTCAAGGCTTTTTCTTAGAAAAAACTCTAAAAAATTTTTAACGTTTGGCATTTTCTTTATGCTTATGAGCGCTTTTGTTGTGGTTAAATTTTATTACGTTTGTTGCGCCTGTATTTTTATAACTCTATCTCTGTTTTGCAGGCTACTCGGAAAGGAATAAATAAAAGGATAACGAATTTCGTTATCCTTTTTTAGTTTTGTTAAAACACGATGTGTTCTACTTTTGGGTTAGAGCTAAATCTATAAAAAACCAACTTTCTGCCCGTTGCACAAACGAATTCTGCACCGAGTTTTTCGGCAATGATAAAGCCAACTTCTTTTGGAACTAGCCCTGAGTTTTCTAAAACGGTCACCTTTATAATTTCTCTTTTTTCAATCGCCTTATCAAGGCTTTCAATCAAAGCATCGTTCACACCGAGTTTTCCAACTTGTGTGATAGGCTCAATTTTTTGTGCGATTGACCTTAAATTACTTCTTTCTTTTGACGTTAACATAATTTTAATTTTTCCTTTTTTATTTTAAGTATAGGCTAATACATAAACTGATGCGAGATAGCCTTAATCTACAAACTCAAACTCTTCGCCACCGATAATAACGGTTGATTTATCTGTTGCACCCATCTTTCTTAGTTCTTTGATAATTCCCCTGTCCCTTAAAACCTTGTGCAAGTATGCAAGCGAGTGCATATCGTCCATAACAACGTTTCTTTTAAGCACGTCCACAAGCGAGCCTTCGATGATAAATGTTTCGCCTTCTTTATAGATTTCATAATCGAGTTTATCAGGCTTAGTGTAGTTAAACTCTTCATACTCAAGTGGCTTTACAGGTGGAAGTTTAATGAGCGTGTCGTAAATAACCTTTTTGAGCTTGTCTAAGCCTTCGCCTGTGATTGCAGAAACAGGAATTACCCTATATTTTTTGCTGATTTTTTGTTTGAACTCAGTTAGCTTTTCATCTGCGCCATAAATATCGCACTTGTTTGCGACCACTATTTGCTTTAGTTTTGGAAGTGTTTTACTATAACTTTTTAGTTCGGTATTGATTTTAACAAAATCATCATAAGGGTCTCTATCTTCAACTCCAGAAATGTCCACCACGTGAACTAGCATTCTCGTTCTTTCAATGTGTTTTAAAAACTCAATTCCAAGCCCAGCGCCTTCGCTTGCGCCTTCAATGAGACCTGGGATATCGGCAACAACAAATTGATTATCGTAATATTCGGCAATACCAAGGTTTGGTGAAAGAGTTGTAAAGTGATAGTTTGCAATCTTTGGTCTTGCCCTTGTGATTTTGCTAAGTATTGTTGACTTACCTACGTTAGGGAAACCAACGAGTCCCACGTCTGCAATAGTTTTAAGTTCTAAAATAACCCTATGTGCTTCGGTTTTTTCGCCCGTTTGAGAAAAGTGTGGGGTATGCCTTCTTGCGTTGGCAAACCTTGCATTTCCCTTGCCACCGTCACCACCCACCAAAACGACCTTTCTTTGACCTTCGGTGAACATATCGGCAATAACTTTGCCTGTTTCTTTATCTCTAATAACAGTGCCGAGTGGAACTTTTAAAACAAGGTCAGCCCCTGCCTTACCAAAGCAGTTTTTAGAGCCACCTTGAGTGCCGTTTTCAGCCACGTATTTTGTTTTATAATAATAATCTATAAGACTGTTTAGCGATTTATCGGCAACGAATATAACGTCGCCACCCTTTCCACCGTCCCCACCGTCTGGGCCACCAGAAACCTTGCCTTTATAGTGGATAAAAGAAGTGATTCCACTTCCACCATCGCCTGCTTTAATTGTTATCAATGCTCTATCTACAAACATAATTCACCTTTATTTTTTGTTTTTAATTTTCTTTTCGCAAAACATATTTATCGGGCAATTTTCGCAGTTTGGCTTGCTTGCCTTGCAATAACTTCTGCCCAGATAAATTAGATAATGGTGCGATTTTGACCAGTCTTTTTTATCTAAAATTTGCATAAGTGCCTTTTCGGTTTTAAGTGGGCTATTTTCGTTTGCAAGCCCTATTCTATTAGCCACCCTAAAAACGTGCGTATCTACTGCAATAGCATCGCCCTTAAACGCCACGCTATAAACAACGTTTGCCGTTTTTCTACCCACGCCTTTAAGCGTTTGCAAATCTTTTAAATTATTTGGAACTTCGCCATCGAACTTGTCCAAAATGTCACGGCTTAATGCCAATATATGCTCTGCTTTTGCCCTGTAAAGCCCACAAGAAAAGATATATTTTTCAAGCTCGGCTGAAGAAAGCGAAAGCATTTTTTCGGGCGTGTTATAATTTTTGAACAACTCTTTGGTGACTATATTTACTCTTTGGTCGGTGCATTGAGCAGATAAAACCACTGCCACTAAAAGTTCAAACGGCGTTGAAAAGTTTAGCGCAGGTTTGTCCAAAAACTCTTTTGATAGCCTATCTACTATTTGTGTTGCTTTCGTTTTGTTCATAAACTTTACCATTATTAGTTTAACATAATAATTAGCTTTTTTACAAGCGTTTTGTGTAAAATTTTAAATGCTTCTAACAAAACGCTTTCCACTTATCTCTTTAACGGTGAAGAAACCAGCAAAAGACGTTAGCCCTGCCATAAGCACCAAACGCTTTGCCACTTCAAAACTTTCTTTTTTTATTTTTACAGACAGTCCACACCCCACCCCTGCTTCTTTTGGTGTGTTTACTATTTCCATTGCGACAAGCCTTTCTCTTAAAAGATTTGCAAACTTGATTGTGTGAGAGCGAGAGCGAAATGCCACGATTATATACTCCATAATTTTCTCCTTAGCATAAAAACTATATTTGCCTTATACAATATAATATTACGTCAAAAATAATTTTGTGCACACGTAAAGGAGGGGCAATGATATATTTAGACAACGCCGCAACGGGTGGATTTAAACCGCACTCGGTTATCGACTGCGCCGAAACCACTATTCGCTATCTTTCGGCTAATCCTGGAAGAAGCGCACATAGACTTTCGGTTATGGGCATGCAAACAATTGTTAACACAAGAAACGCTTTCGCCAGCTATTTTTCTTGTAATTCAGATAGGGTTATTTTCACCAAAAACTGCACCGAAAGCCTTAACCTTGCCATTTTTGGCACACTGAAGGACGGCGGGCACGTAATCACCACCGTTTACGAACACAACTCGGTGCTTCGCCCACTTACTGCGCTTAAAAATAAAGGTCTTATCTCGCTTGACGTCGTTAGCCCTTACGCTAATAAAGACATCGTGTCTGCTATAAAAGAAAAAATCAAAGATAATACCTATATGATTGTCTTAACGGCAGTTTCCAACGTGACGGGATTAGAGCTTCCTATCGGCGAAATAGGAAAACTTGCAAAAGAAAAGGGCTTAATCTTTTTGGTGGACGGCGCTCAAGGCGGTGGACATATCGACCTTAATATGCAAGAACTTGGCATTTCTATGCTTTGCCTTGCTGGGCACAAAGGGCTATGTGGAATTATGACAAGTGGCGTTTTGCTCATTGAGGACGGCTTAGACGTTGAGCCTTTGATTTATGGTGGCACAGGAAGCGAGTCTTTTAATCTTTCACAGCCCGCTTGCTATCCTGAAAGGTTAGAGTCTGGAACGCTTAATCTCCCTGCTATCGCCTCTCTTTATGAAGGATTAAAATACGTTATGCCCAACAGAGAAAATTTCGGGGCGCACTTATATTCAATGACCGAAAAACTGATAGAAAAACTAAGCCAAATAGATGGCGTTTCCGTTTATTCTGAGCCCAATAAAAGTGGCATTGTGGCGTTTTCAATAAAAAACATATCAAGCGAGCAAGTCGCCGATATTTTGAATAAGGATTATGATATAGCCGTGCGTGGTGGACTGCACTGCGCCCCACTTATGCACAAACATCTTGGCACACTTGACGGTGGCTTAGTTAGGGTTAGTCTTGCCGTGCAAAACTCATCTAAAGAAATTGCCTTTTTGCTAAGCGCTATAAAGGACATTGTAAGAAACAAAAAAGAGTGGTAAACCACTCTTTTTTTCATTTACTTTGGTAAATTTCTATAAACAAAATACTAATATGCCGATTATAAGTGCAAGTGAAATAGTTGCAAAGAAAAGTGAAAAACCTATTACAGGACGTACTTCTTTTTTCCAATTAATTCTCGCAAACAAACTTGGTTTTTTCTTTTCACAAGTTGCTTCTATATTTTCTTCTTGTTCGATAAGCGCTCTATCTTTTCTAGATGCCTTAACAACAAATTGCATTGAAACGGCAATAAAAAGCATTAATGCGCCAAAAATGATAAACGCAATATTATAACTTCCCGTAATGTCAAAAATCATGTTTCCAAAAGGTGCGCCAAAAGCATAGCCTGCATAGTTTACAGCAGTGAACACGCCAAGAACACTCATATAGCTTTTATTTCCGAAAAGTTCACTTGCATAAAGTGGAAGCATAACCGTTTCAAGTGGAAGAGCAATTGCAGCAAAAACAACTCTGCCATAAGCAAGCCCAATTCCTAAAGGAGTGTTCGTAACAGCCACCAAGGAAATTTGAGAAATAAACGAACAAATAAAGCAAATGTTCATCGTTATTCTTATACCCTTCTTGTCATACATAAAGCCTATAAAAATCTTAGTAAACATCATAACAAGGCTTGAAATGGAAGTAATGTTTGCAACAAGAGGCTTTGAAAGCCCAACGTCATACAAATGTGGGGTGGCAATACCACCAAGCCCTTGAAGAGTCATTCCCGTAAGCGCTATGCACGCACAAGCAAGGTAAAAATATGGCTTTTTAACAATAGATTTATATTCCATACCAACCCAGCCACGACCACGTGCTTTTTTAACTTTTTTCTTTATAATAGTTTTTTCTGCGCCCTTTGGTCTATCTTTCAAGAATATAACGACAAGCGCAAGCACAACTGCAAGGATAATGGCAACTAATCTATAAGAATCACGATAACCAAAAGCATTGCCTTCTTGATAAATGATAGGTGAAATAATTTGAACGGCAATAGCACCAAAAAGCCCGTTTGCCGAAAGAATTAAACCTGTGAATTTGCCCCTATTCTCTTCTTTACACCAAATATTTATAACAGCGCCAACCATTGTCGTGCTTGTCCAAGCAAGACCAATGCCAAGCAATATTCCACCGATATAAAATTGCCACAATTGGTCTGCATAAGAATTGATAAGTGCAAAAGATATTAAGCACATAAACCCTGCGCAAACAAGTTTTTTGATGCCAAACTTATTTACAAGCGTGCCAAAGAAAATGTTGATAATCGTTGTTGATGCAAACCTAAAGGTGTCGTTAAGCGAAAATGCACCACGACCAAAACCAAGCGCATCTGTTATTGCGTTAAGATACATTGTTCTGCCACTTGAACAAAATCCAAGCGACACACCAACAACTAAAAAGCAAACGGCTATAATAACCCAAGAATAATCGAATTTCAATTTTTTAGTTTTTAACTGCTCCATCTTTATTCTCTCTTTTTCGTTTTTTTATATTATCTAACAATTATCAAATAAAGTAAATAGATTAATTAGCACTATATGGAAAAATCAGAACAAATTTATTGAAATTTATTATAAATTATGATATAATTATGAAAAAAACAACACAAACTATAAGGTATAAAAATGATTGGACTTATTGAAAACGTGAATATTTGTTCTTCATTTAAAGCACAAAGTCATGCTTATGGAAAAAAAGAAAATAGAATTACGCACGGTTTTATCTTTAAGATAAAGGGTTTTTCAGAATATATTTTTGAAGATAAAAGAATAACGCTTAATGCGGGTCAAGTTCTTTTTCTGCCACAAGGTTCTTCTTATAAATATTATTCTTATGGCGATGACACCCTATATACTTCTATCAATTTTTATGCAAATATAGAAAACCCTTCGCCTTTAGTTTATTCTCTTGAAGATTATTTAGCATCAGATTTTATTTATGAAAGTTTTTCAGAACTTTGGAGGTTCGGCTCTCTTTCTGATAAATATAAGTGTCTATCTTCTTTTTACGATTTTTTAGCGTATATTCAAAGGGTTGACCATTTATCAAACATAAACAAAAACAAGTTTTATATTATTGAGCCGGCAATAGACTACCTAAAAGAGCATTTGTTTGATTGCAATCTAAAAATTGATAACTTGCATAGGCTATGTTGTATTTCCGACACGTATTTTAGAAAACTTTTTATTTCACGCTTTAACGCCACCCCACAAGAATACGTTATTTCTAAACGCTTATCCCACGCAATGAGCATTATTGAAAGTGGCGATTTTATGAGTATAAGCGAAGTTGCAGAGCTTGTCGGTTATAAAGACCCACTATATTTTAGCAAGGCGTTTAAGAAATTATACGGCTTTGCCCCATCAGAAATAAATACTTAAAAAGAAGGCTAACGAAATTTCGTTAGCCTTTTTATGTTTGCTCAAAACCAAAAAAGTTTTATATTTTCTTTAGTTCTTCTGCAATTTTATTTAGCATTTTTTTCTTTTTATCATCTAAGATAGGCGAAAGCATACTTACAAAATTATCTATCTCTGCGTTGGTTAACGTGCCCTTTTGCTTGCCTTTTTTGGCTTCATCATATATGGCTTTTATAAGTTCGGTTTGGCTTTTGCCATCAAACCTATTAGCAAGCGCACTGACAAGATTGTATAGGTTTTTATCCATACCATTTATATCGCTTTGCTTTTTGTTTTTTTGATTGTTTGCATAACTGTTAAAATCTTGCATATTTCACCCCTTTAAATTTGTTTTCAATTTTATTGTATGTTTTACATATATTATAATGTTAGCGAGGTTTATATGGATTTATTACAATTTATTTTATCTTTACTAGGCAATGACAAAATAATTAATCTTTTTTCGCCCATAATCGAACGCTTAAGGCAAAATTCGTTTGATTTCAAAAAAACTCTAGCGTCTCTTGACCCAGAAACGCTAAAACCTATTATAGAAGAATTTATGCAAAGTATAAATAATCGCCCAGCGCAAAGCGCTGAGCGAACCAATGGCTTAAAGCCTATATCTAATATTGCCGACAAGGATATTGTCTACGTTTTAAATAAATACTTATCGCAAGCTTAACTTAAAAGCTCTCTTGCCCTTGCGATAACGTCTGTTTTTGCCACAACGTTCTCTTCAGGAACTATATCTGGACCTATGCCTTTTCCGTGAATACACGTCTCGTTATCCGGCCAAAAAATTCGTGCAGTCGTCAGCTTAAAAGCACCACCGTTTGTAAGCAGATAGGTGGTTTGCATTATGCCCTTGCCAAAAGTAGTTTGACTGCCCTTGCCATCTGTTTCAATAATTAATCTGTGTCCAGAAAAATTCTTTTCTCCATAGTGAAGCATTGCGCCAATCAAACACTCTGCCGCCGATGCCGAGTTTTTGTTTGCAAGCACAACAACGTCTATTATATTGTCTCTTAGTATTGGTGCATTCATATAATAATTTTCACTGCCCGTTTTGTTTTTTGCAATGGCAATAATCGCTTTTTGCCCGCCATTATAAATTAAACGTCTTGAAACGGCAGTCAATTTATCCATATAACCACCGGGGTTATTTCTTAAGTCTAAGATAAGTTTTGTGCGGTTGTTCTCTTTCATAAATTCTAATGCTTGGTCAAGCTGGTCATCAACGTCACTTTCAAAACCGTTTAATTCTATTAACGCCGTGTCGCTAGCAACGTCTATCTTTCCACCCTCTTTTCTTTCATACTTTGCGCTTTCAAAATTATAAAGTGCACTGCTTTCGCTATCATAATATTTGACGTAGGTTGCCTTATAACTTGATTTTGCTATAGTTTTATAAAGGGTATGACCATCTCTTAAGATTTCAAACTCCACTTCAGTATTTTCACCAATGCCATTTAAATACTTAGAAGCGTCAATCAAATTAAGTTGCACTTTGGTTTCGCCAACCTTTGCAGAAATTAGCATATCGCCAGCTTGAAACCCTTCCTTATCAGCAGGAGAGTTGCCCACAACGCTTGAAACCTCAGGATATTCGCCCTCAAAGTCTAAAGATATTCCAAAACCAATATAATTGCCTTTTTGTTGGCTTTTGTTTTTTTGGTATTCTTCTTTAGTATAGTATCGTGCATAGCGGTCGTTTAAACCACTTAATAAAGCGTTTGCATAATCTTTTTCATTAAGGTCGATTAAGTTGCCATCTTTATCAACGATATATGCATATTTTTCAATAATGCTAATTATTTCTGTTGACGTCTTAACGTTATCAGACTCGATAAAGTGGCGTGTAAAAAAACCACCTACAAATGAAAGAACAATTAATAACGCAACAAGTATTCTAACTAAACTTATTTTTGGTTTGGACGTTTTTTTATTCGTGTTTTCTGCGTTTTTCTCTTCTAAGTTTTCTTGATTTTTATTTTCTAAATTTTCCATATAACTATTTTACCAAATTTGATAGAATTGTAATCAATCTAAAAGTAATTGCATCAGAAAACTTTCTGATATTTAGTCCCGTTGCCTTTTCAATTTTGTCAAGCCTATAAATAAGGGTGTTTCTGTGCAGATATAATTTTCTTGAAGTCTCGCTAGTATTTAGGCTACTTTCTAAAAATTCTTCAGCGGTTTCTAGCATTTCTTGGTCTAAAAATATTTCTTTTGCGCTTGAATCCATAAGCGTTTGTAAATTTTCGTTAAGTTTATGCTTTGGCAAATCTTCAAGCATTTTTATAAGCGTAAACTCCTTAAACGAGTGTACTTCGCCTTTAGACGCAAACATTTTAGACATTCTAAAAGCCGAAACAGCTTGAGCAAAAGACGTGCCAAGCTCTAAAACGCTTTTTACCCTGCCACCTATGGAAATTTTTACGTGTGCACCAATTTCTTCATACACCGACTGTCTTATAAACTCGGCATATTCAACAGGTGGCTGATAATCGGAATTTTCATCTTCTATAAACTTGATAAAGGCAATTTGACCATCAAGTTCTAAAACAACGTCAAGCGTTTCGGCACAACCAGCAAGTATATTTTTTGTTTCTTCAAGCCTGTTGCCGTAATCACTAATCAACATAACGAAACAAGGCAAATCTTTTATAGAAAATTTATGCATATACTTTATAGTTTGAGTTTTGTTTATTTCGCCAAGTAAAATCGCCTTAAACAAGTCTGCTTGAGACATAGACGTTTCCTTAAAGAAAAAATTCTCCGCAAGTTCTTTTAGTAAATTTGCATAGTTTTTTTCTACGCCATTACTGCCGTCAATTCTACCTATAAGTTTTTTGCTTTTATACAAAATCGGGAACAGCGTGCAATTATTATTTTCGTCAGTTATCACACCATCAAGTTCTGGCATAGCGCTAATTTGCCCAACGTTATTTCCTGCAATGAATTCCCCTGTCTCTGTGTAAACCGAACACTCTATACCCGTTTTCTCTCTAATACTGTTGATAAAAAACTTAACGTCCATCTCCATACTTATCACCACTCATCGTTAAATTATTTTTATACATATTATTATACAGGTTTTTTGCTTAAAACACAATAGATAATTTTATTTTTTTATGCAAATTGCCTAAAAAATTTGGTTTTTTGTGTTTTTTATAAACGTTGAATTTTTCAAGCCACAAAAAAGGTTGCACTTTTATTAGTGCAACCTTTTTGATTATTTCAAAGAAAATTATTCTTCTGTCTTTTCTTCTTCGCTTGCGTTCTTAGCGTTTTGTTTTGCCAATTTCTTTTCAAGTTTTAAGCGCTTCTTTTCTGCAACGGCAGCTGCTTTTTCTTCTTCTTCAGCAAGTTTAGCTGCAGCTTTAGCTGCTTTTTCTGCTTCTTCAGCTTCACGTTTTGCTTGCAATTCTTCGATTTGCGCTTTGTTTTCTTGGCTTCTTGCAAGAATTGTAACTTCTGTTTCTTTATCAAAGATATGGCAGTGGTCGATATCAACTGCTACCTTAATCTTGTCGCCTCTCTTAGTTTTTGAACGAGAGTCAATCTTAACGATAAGGTCAGAAGTTTCGTCATCAAGACTTACAAAACCATCTTCGCCTTGATTTTTTTCTTTTGCTGTTGAGCAGTAGATAAGTGTTTCAGCACCAAGAGCTTCTGCAACGTCAACTTTAATTTCGATACAAGGTTTGTTCTTTCCATTTACCCATTCTTCTTCTTCGTGAACGTCTTCTGGTCTAACACCGAAAACAATTTCCTTGTCTGTGTTGAGATATTTGTCGAGATTTACGATTAAGTCAATCTTTTCTTTTGAAAGAGCAATCTTATTTAAGCCAAATTCTACGTTTACGTTATCTTTTGTACCTGTGAGCTTACCTGTAAAGAAGTTCATTTGTGGTGTTCCGATAAATCCAGCAACGAATTGGTTGATTGGATGGTCGTAAAGGTTAAGAGGCGTGTCAACTTGTTGCATAAAGCCGTCTTTCATAACAACGATTCTTGTACCCATCGTCATAGCTTCAACTTGGTCGTGAGTAACGTAGATAAACGTTGTTGCAAGTCTGTTGTGGAGCTTTGTGATTTCTGTTCTCATTTGTGAACGAAGCTTTGCGTCCAAGTTAGAAAGTGGTTCGTCTAAAAGGAATACCTTTGGTTCACGAACGATAGCACGTCCTAAAGCAACACGTTGTCTTTGACCACCAGAAAGAGCCTTTGGTTTTCTTGAAAGATACATTTCAAGACCTAAGATTCTTGCTGCTTCTTTAACTCTTTGGTCGATTTGTGCTTTTGGCATTTTGCGAAGCTTCAAACCGAAAGCCATATTATCATAAACCGTCATATGTGGATAAAGCGCATAGTTTTGGAAAACCATTGCGATATCTCTATCTTTTGGTGCACGGTCGTTTACGTATGTACCGTCAATATAAAGTTCACCAGCTGAAATTTCTTCAAGACCAGCAATCATACGAAGTGTTGTTGATTTACCACAACCTGATGGACCAACGAATACGATAAATTCCTTGTCTTCAATATCAAGTGTGAAGTCTGTAACAGCTACAACGCCTGATGGATAAACTTTGTAGATGTTTTTTAAGTTTAAACTTGCCATAATTTTCCTCCAACGGCCCATAAAGGGCCTGTTTATTTTTACTATTATATTTTACTACTTTTGTTATGCAATATCAACTACAATGTTAACAAATAAATAGTCCTTTTTTGTATAATGTGCACAAAAATTAATCAAGTTCGTCTAGGGTAAGCTCGTATGCTGGCGCAAATTCTTTTAAGTAATAGTCAATTTCGTCTCTTTTTAGGTTTTTAAGGTCAGCAAGTATTGTTTTCTTTGCCTTTTTGAACTCGCTGTTGCCTGCTTTTAGTTCTTCCACACACTTTAAATACGCCGAAAGTCTGTCAGCACCTTTAACGATTTTATATTCTTCGCTATTTTCATCCGGCAACACGTATTGCTCGTATTCCTTTTTAATATCGTCTGGAAGGGTGTCTAAAATCTTTTGACTTGCTAACTTTTCTAGGTCTTTATAAGCACTTTTGATTTCAGGATTGAAATACTTTATAGGCGTTGGCAAATCTCCTGTTATAACTTCGCCCACTTCGTGATATTGCGCCAAAAGAACGACCCTTTCGATATTAACCTTTCCGCCAAAAATTTTGTTTTTGATAACTGCAAGTGCGTGCGCCAAGATAGACACTTCTAAAGAGTGTTCCATTATATTCTCTTCTCTAACCGAACGCATAAGAGACCAGCGCTTAATGTATTTCATGCGATTTATAAATGCAAAAAATTTACTCATTTTGTTCTCCCCTTTTTATATTATATAATGATTATCGTTTTTTTGTGGATTTTTATTTTAACATATTTTTTTGCTTGACACAATAAAATAAAAGTGGTAATATGATTTTACTAAAAATTTTTTATATATTCGCTATGGGTGCCGTTAGGCTGAGATTACACCATTTGAACCCGCAAGGTTATGCTTGAAGGGAAAGCAAAAGATAGTTATCAATGAAAACGCTTCCATAGGAAGTGTTTTTTTGTTTATATAGCGAATAAAAGGAGATGTTATGTTAAACAATTTACTCTCAAGTTACGTCTTTGACACGCTTGAACCTATTGCTAAGTGGATTAGCATTGGCGTTATAGGAACAATGCTCTTATCGCTTTTTATCATCTTTTTTAGCAAGAAAGAAAGCTTTTCTAAGTCTGAACTTGTTAAAACGGTTGGTGGGGTTGCAGTTTTTTATGCCGTCGTTATGGGCATTGCACTTGTTTTATTAGAGATGCTTAAAAAATTCAGCTCGGGCTATTTAGAAGACAGCTGGGTAAGCGAAAAAATAATACCTTTTGTGTTTATCCCTGTTTTAACTACTTTAGTTTTGTCACTTATCTCAATGATACTTATATACTTTTTATCAAAAAGAAAGGCGAACTGCTTAAAAAAGGTAAAAATCATTTCTGGTATCGTTTGTGGCGTTGCCCTCATCACAACCATAGTTCTTATTGCAATTTTTTATTCTAATAATATCTTAGGCGACGGTTATTATACAGGCGATTATGGAAAGCTAAACTCACCTGTTCTTTATATCCTTTCTGCACTTTTAGTTTTAGTTGTAGTTGCAGTCTCTCTTATCGTTGGCAGAAAAAACAAAGCACCATTTGATTCTAAAACTATTGCAATGGCCGGCGTTTGCATTTCGCTTGCCTTTGTGCTTTCTTACGTTAAGTTTGAAGCAGCATGGCTACAAGGTGGTTCTATCACACTAGTTTCTTTCTTGCCTATTTGTTTATTTAGTTATGTTTATGGCATGAAGAAAGGTTTAATCGTTGGCTTTATTTACGGGCTTTTACAAGCAATTCAAGACCCATTTATCGTTCACCCAGGTCAATTCTTGCTTGACTATCCAATAGCATTTTCAATGATAACTTTATCTGGTATGCTCACCGACCTAAACGTTCTTAACAATATGCCAAGATTAAAGTTTACTATCGGCGCACTTTTAACGGGAACGTTTAGATATATTGCCCACACTATCTCTGGCGTGTTTGCGTTTGGTGCTTATGCTGCCGACGGTGGTGCATCAAGCTTCTTAGCGTATAGCGCTGTTTATAATACTTACGTCTTTATCGACATCGCACTTGTTATTGTTGTTGGCTTAGTTTTATTCTCATCAAAAGGTTTTATAAAAGAACTTAAAAAACTTAGTCAAGATAAATAATTTTTAATAATGGTTTATAAAAATTAAATAAAACCCCTTCTAAAAAGCATAACATTTTTAGAAGGGGTTTTTTGTGTTTCTCTACTTTGTTTTTTCAATTAGTTTATCAATAGCGTCAACGTATCCGTCAAAACCTTTACCAGAAATTGTCAAAAAGGCAAACTCACGAACAAAAGAAGTTTTTCTAAAATCTTCTCTAGAGTCAACGGCAGAAATATGCACTTCAACGGTTGGGATATTAACGGCTTTTAGTGCGTCTAAAATAGCAACGCTAGTGTGTGTGTAGCCTGCTGGGTTAATAATAATTCCGTCAAACTTTTTATAAGCCTTTTGAATTTTACTAACAATTGCGCCTTCATAGTTTGACTGAAAACACTCTGCTTTAACGCCTTTTTCTTTTGCAGACTTTTTAATAAGTTTAACAAGCGAATTATAGCTTTTATCGCCATAAATTTGTTTTTCACGTATTCCAAGCATATTTATATTCGGCCCGTTAATCACTAAAATTTTCATAAATTTCTTTTACCCCTTGTGTAATAGTTTGTATCTCGCCGTCGTTTTTAATTTTTTTATCGGCAAAGAAATCATAACTTTCTTTTCTTTCTTCGTAAAGTTTTTTAATTGTTTCCTTATCCTTTGAAAGTGGCCTTCCTTTACTTTCTAAAAGCCCTAAATCTCTATCAATCCAAACGATAACGCCGTTTTGTTTTAATGGAAAATAGTTGTCTTTATTTTTAACAGCGCCACCACCTGTTGAGATAACCTTATTTGTTAGTTTACCAACCTCAGCTAAAACTTCACTTTCAACCTTTCTAAAATAATCTTCGCCAAACTCATCAAAAATTTGTGGGATAGGCTTACCTACTTTTTGTTCTATCAAAGCGTCGGCGTCGATAAACTCTTTATTTAAAAGCTCAGCCACCATTTTGCCTATGGTTGATTTTCCACAGCCAGGCATACCTATTAGCACTAAATTTTGGCTCTCTCTTTTTAAATTTCTAATTATCTTTTCAATAAGACTATCATCAAGCTTTGTGCCTAAGAACTTTTCAGAGGCAAACTTTGCTTGAGCAACAAGCATATTAAGCCCGTTCACGTATTTTACCCCTAATTCTCTTGCCTGCTTAAGCAAAGTTGTGAGAGACGGGTTATAAACAACGTCCAAAACACCTTCCAACTTTGCAAAATTACTTAGTTCGATTAAGCAAGAATAATTATCAGGATACATTCCAACAGGCGTTGTGTTGATAACTATTTGAATATCTTTTGCCTTTTCAGCATAGTTATCATAGTTTATCTCGCCAGAACGAGATAAAATTTTTATTTCTTTAGCGCCCAAGCACTCGCAAACAACTTTTGCAGTATTAGAAGTTCCACCACTGCCCAAAATTAAAACTTTTTTTCCCTTTATGTCAATTTTAGCGCCATTTAAAGCATAAACCATACCATCAAAATCGGTGTTGTAGCCATAAAGTTTGTTATCACGGCAAACGACTGTGTTTACTGCACCGATTCTACTCGCCCTTTCATCAACCACGTCTAAAAACGGAATAATATCCTTTTTATAAGGAATTGTCACGTTAAAGCCGTTATACTCTTTTCTTAAAACAAAACCTTTTAACTCACTTTCTTTAATCTCAACCAAATCATATTGATAATCAGCGAGCATTGAGTGAATTTTTTTAGAATAACTATGTTTTAACGTTTTGCCAATGAGCGCAAACTTTTCCATAATTAAACCGTTTCTCCGTATGCGCCGAGGAAGGTGAACTGCTCGGTTGAATTATCAAGTTCGCAAAGCAAGTTTTGAACTGCCTTTTCTTTAATATCGCAATTAAAGTCAAAATAGAACATAAATTCAAAGCTTGAACCAACGATTGGGCGAGATTCAAGTTTAGTTAAGTTTATGCCTAAGTTAGAGAACTTTGAAAGCAGTTTATTAAGACTCCCCGGTGTGTTTTGTGGGAGCGTGGTCATAATACTAATTTTTTCAGCGCCTTGATAGAACTCAAGTTCTTTTGCAATAAGAATAAAGCGAGTGTAGTTGTTGTCGCTATCTTGCACGTTTGTCTCTAAGAGTTTTAAGCCGTAAAGCTCAGCACACTCTCTTGATGAGATTGCAGCAATATCCTTTCTGCCACTTTCAGCAACGGTGCGTGCTGCAACGGCAGTGTTAGGACAAGCAATGATTGTTGCATTTTTGAATTGCTCTAAATACTTTTTGCATTGAGAAAGCGCTTGTTCGTGCGAATAAATTTCTTTTATGTCTTCTTTCTTTGTTTCCTTATTTACAACTAGGTTATGAGAAATAGAAAGTCTAACGCTCTTTACAATATAGAACTTGTGCTCTTTCATAAGGTCATAAACTTGGTTAACCGAACCAGCAGAGCTGTTTTCAATAGGAAGCACGCCGTATTTACAAAAACCCTTTTCAACGGCATTAAACACGCCGTCAAAATTTTTAAAGAAAGTGACGTCTGCAAGTTCAAAGAGTTTATCTGCCGCAATACCCGAATAAGCTCCTGCCACGCCTTGACAAGCAACCTTTGCTTTAACAGGGAATTTTAGCTCGCCTTTTTCTAAAGCGCTTTTAATTTTGTCCCCCACTTCAGAGTGATGCTCAACGCTTATCGTTTGATAAGCCTTGCTCGTTTCAAAGATGGTTTCAAAAACACGCTTTAAGAAAACTTGTTTGTCCTCTTCAATATTTTCTGACACCCTAAGAAGAATTTTCTTTTCTCTATCAGGGTCGTTAACCGCCTTTCCTGATTTCGCTTTTGCGATACTAACTTCTTTAATTAATTGCATACGCTCTGCATAAAGCTTTGAAATTTGGTCGTCAACACTATCAATCTTTTGTCTTATTTCGTTTAACTCCATAATTTTCTCCTACAAACTATCATAAATTGCAATGGCTGATATGGCTTCAATAACAGGGACTGCTCTTGGAACAATACAAGCGTCATGCCTACCTTCAATTTTTAGTTTTACGTTCTCTTTAGTTTTCATATTTATCGTGTCTTGTTCTTTTGCGATTGACGGCGTTGGTTTAACGACAACTCTAAAAGTTATTGGCATACCGTTCGCCATACCACCGTTTATGCCACCGTTGTTATTAGTTTTTGTTTTAACTTTGCCGTTATCATAATAAAAGCTGTCGTTCGCAATGCTTCCTTTCATCTCTGCAAGGTCAAACCCAGCGCCAAACTCTATGCCTTTAACTGCAGGAACGGCAAATGCAAGCTGAGATATAACGCTTTCTAAACTATCGAACATATACTCGCCAGCACCTATAGGCACGCCTTTTATAACGCACTCTATTATTCCACCAACAGAGTCTAATTCCTTTCTTGCGCTCTCAATTTCGCCCAACATTTGTTCTTTTTTGCTCTCGTCTAAAAGCGGAAAGTCTTGGTCTAAAGTGCTAAAATCTATTTTTTCAATATCAGTGTTTTTATAACTTGCACCTTTTATTAAACCTATTTGTGATATATAAGCGTTTATGGTTATGCCCTTTTTTTCTAAAATTTGTTTGCATAGCCCACCAGCG
Source organism: Christensenellaceae bacterium (assembly GCA_045587245.1). Taxonomy (GTDB): domain Bacteria; phylum Bacillota; class Clostridia; order Christensenellales; family Borkfalkiaceae; genus UBA1259. The sequence continues at coordinate 28,750 of JAZNBU010000017.1, read as the reverse complement.
ATACACATAGGCGCAGTAAGTCGCCCAGAAAACTTTCCACCACCACGATAGTCATACTTATCGCCGTATTTCTGCCACGCAACAAAGTCTGCGTGTGATGGGCGTGGAGTGACTATTAGATTAGAATAATCTTTGCTATTTTGGTTGGTATTTTTTATAACTGCCTTAAAATCTCCAACAAGTTTACCCTCTTTTCTGCCACTTAATATTTCTATTTTGTCTTGCTCAAGTCGCTTTGTGGAATAAGAAGCATTTTTAGCCTTTCTTCTATCAACGAATTTTTGAAGTTTTCTTTTGCAAACCTTTTCGCCGTTAAAACCACTAATATTAACGCCAATCTCACTAGAGTGCGATGCGCCAAACACTTCAATTTTAAGTTTTTTTCCATAAAACAAAGAACTCTCTTTATATTCGTGACTAATTCTCACTTGCCTTTCCCCCTAAGCTATTAAAGTCATCAAAAAACGTTGGATACGATTTATTAACGGCATCAGCCTGCACAATCTCGCTTTCGCCACAAGCAACGCTAGCAAGAACTGCACTTGCCATTACAACTCGGTGGTCGTTAAACGAACTTACCTTTCCACCTTTTATCTCGCCACCCCAAATAATCATTGAATTATTTTTTTCTATGGCTTTTATGCCAAAAGATTTTAGCATTTCGATAGTAGAAAGCACCCTATCGCTTTCTTTTATTTTTAATCTTTCTATATTGTTTATAACAGTTTGTCCACTTGCCAAAGCACCTAAACTAGCACAAATAGGCACTAAGTCTGGGCAGTCTTCTGCATCCATAATAAAGCCTTTTAACTGGCTTTTTGTTATAGTTATATCCTTTTCGCACACACAAACGTTTGCATTTGCGCTTTTTAAGATTTCTAAAATCTTTTTGTCACCTTGCACGCTATCTAAATTTAAGCCACTAACCGTTATGCTATCGTTTATAGCGCCAAGCGCCAAGTAAAACGCCATATTAGACCAGTCGCCCTCGGCTTTAATAAAGCCGTTGAATTTTTGACTGCCTTTTATAAAATAGCCATAATCGGTGCTTTCAATTTTAATGCCATAATCACTAAGCACGCTTAAAGTTATATCCACGTATGGTTTTGATGCAAGTGGCGAAGTTAATATGATTTTGCTATCACCGTCAAGCGAAGCTAGCGCCATAATAAGCCCTGACACGTATTGCGAGCTTATATCTCCCCTTATTTCAAACTCGCCCGATATTAACTTGCCCCAAATTTTGATGCTTTTTGAATTTTCTTCAAACGATATGCCGTTTTTTGAAAGGGAATTAAGAAGTTCGGTGTTTGGGCGAGAAAGTAGCCTTCCCCTTCCTAAAAAAGTGAAGTCTCCACCAAGGCTTGCGCAAAGTGGAATTAAAAATCTTAAAGTCGAGCCAGACTCGTCGCAATCTAAAACCCTTTTTCCACCTTTTATATCGCATAAGCAGTTATATGTTGCAAAAATGTCTTTAGAGCAAAATCCGCCAAACTCTTTTCTTAAATTATTGCCACTAAGAAAGTCGCAAATCAAAATCCTGTGCGCAAAAGATTTAGATGCAATGGCATTTATTTTGCCATTCATTTTAGAGGGTTGAATTTTTATGTTCATGCAAAATACCCCAAAAGTTCATCTAGTTTTATGCTCTCTATCTCACAATTTCCTATGCCGTTATAAACCACAAGGCTTATGCTGTCCCCATCTCTTTTTTTATCGTAAATCATACTGTCAACGATATCTTTTATATCAAACGGGCAAAGCGATTTGTCAACGCTACTAGTTAAGTGAGAAAGAACTACCTTAATTTTTTCATAGTCATCACTTGTGATTTTTCCGTTCTTAACTGACGCTGATAGTATATAATCTAAGCCTATTGCAACGGCTTTTCCGTGCGAAATAGTATAATTTGAAAGTTTTTCTATTGCGTGGCCTACAGTGTGCCCTAAATTAAGTAGTTTTCTGTTTCCTTTTTCAAACTCGTCGCCCTCTACTATTTGCTTTTTATATTCAATGCAAAGGCTTATAAAGGTTTCTAAATCAAAGTTTTTATTTAGAACGTGCATAAACACTCTCTTATCGAGTAGCGCATACTTTGCGCCTTCGCCAAGCCCGTCTTCAACAACTTCATCGGTTAACGTTGAAAGGGCTTCTATATCGCAAACGACAAGTGATGGTTGGTGAAAAGCTCCCACCAAATTTTTGCCACACTCAAGGTCGATTGCCGTTTTTCCACCAACGGACGAATCTATCTGCGCCAAAATCGTGGTTGGAACTTGAACGTAATTTATTCCCCTAAGATACGTGCTTGCCGAAAACCCTGCCATATCCCCCACGACGCCACCACCGAGCGCTAAAACCATATCCTTTCTTGTTAGTTCATTTTTTGCTAAAAAGTTTTGAATATCATTAAAAGTGTTTATATTTTTGCTTTTTTCTCCGTTTTTGAAAACGAATTTTCTCGCATCATAGCCGTTTTCTTCAAGCGAAGCCATAACGCTTTCGCCATAAATTTCATCAACCACGTCGTCGGTGATGACTGCAACTTTGCAAGGCTCAAACGTTTGGGTTAAAATTCCCCCAACAATGTCTATTAAACCACTTCCTATTAAAATATCATAACTTTTTGATGCGTTTACCGTTATTACTCTCATATTTAACTTACTCTTCGTTATTTTTATTTCTTCTCATTTTTTCAGACAAAAGTTTTTTCTCGTTGCCGTCTGCAAGAAGACTTCTCATCTGCTCTTTATCTCCATTTTTAAGCGCATTTTTATACTCGGTTAAACTGCCGATAATATTATCAATTTCACCCACTAAAAAATCTGCGTTTTCAATGGTTAACTCAGACCACATTTCAGGTGAAAGCCTTGCAACCCTTGTCATATCCCTAAAACTTCCTGCCGAAAAACCCATAAAACTCGTTGCCGTTGGGCTTTTCATATACGAACTTGAAACAAGGTGGGCAAGTTGAGAAGTGTATGCAATAATTCTATCGTGCTCTCTTGCCGTGGTGATTACCACCTTACCAAAACCGACCGAAAGCCAAAGCTCTTTTGTGCTTTGCATAGTTTTTAAGCTTGCCTTAACAGGCACTAAAATCATAGACGCTCTGTCAAATAAGTTTGCCGTTGAGTGCGACACGCCAGAAAACTCTCTGCCCGCCATAGGGTGCGAACTTATAAACTCTAAGAATGGATATTTTTGGCTTAAAGTTTGCATTTGACAAACCACCTGCCTTTTATTTCCACAGCAATCCATAACGAGTGCGCCTTTTTTCAAAAGTGGGCAATACTCTTCTAACGCAGTTTTTAGGTTTTCTGGATAAAGTGAAAAGATAACTAAATCCATTTGCCCTATATTTTCGTTTGCAAGAGGCTCGTGGTATGCCGATAAAAGCCTTCCCAAACTCATTGCCTTAGCATCTATATCAAAAGCAAAAACTTTATGCTCGGTCTTTTTGCAAAGGCTTCTTCCAAGCGAACCGCCAATAAGCCCTAAACCAATAATCGCTATATTCATTTATTCACCGTCATAAACTTTATCAACAATGCCGAGCATCTTTTTAATTTTTATCATTAGGCTATCGAATTGTTCTAAATCGAGTGATTGAGCGCCGTCACACCACGCCTTTTTAGGATTGTTGTGAACTTCTATAATAAGCCCGTCTGCCCCCGCACCAACTGATGCAAGCGACATTGACGGCACGAATTTTGAAACACCCGTTGAGTGACTTGGGTCAACGATAATAGGTAAATGCGTTTTTTCTTTTAAGGCTGGAATTGCAGAAAGGTCAAGGGTGTTTCTCGTCATTGTTTCAAACGTTCTAATTCCCCTTTCGCAAAGAATAACTTGGTTATTGCCCTCTGCCATAATGTATTCTGCGCTCATCAAAAGTTCTTGCAACGTGTTTGCGAGCCCCCTTTTAAGAAGAATTGGTTTGCCCGTCTTTCCAACTTCTTTTAAAAGCTCAAAGTTTTGCATATTTCTTGCGCCGATTTGAATTACATCAACCTCTTCAAACAATTCAATATCGTTTATATTAAGTAGCTCTGTGACTATTGGAAGCCCTGATTCTTTTTTGGCTTTAATTAAAAGCTCGATGCCTTTATTTTTCAAGCCTTGGAAAGCGTATGGCGAAGTTCTTGGCTTAAAAGCCCCGCCTCTGAGCATTGTTGCACCCGACTTTTTAACGGCGTTTGCAACGGTTATGATTTGCTCTTCACTTTCAACCGAGCAAGGCCCAGCGATTACTTGGAATATGTTTCCACCAACCTTGTGCCCAGCAACACTTACTATAGTGTCTTCTGGTTGAAACTTTCTGTTGGCGTTTTTATATGGTTCTTGCACCCTTTGAACTTGTTCTACAATATCGAGAGAGGTTATTAGGTCAATGTCAACCCTGCTTGTGTCGCCAACAAGCCCCAAAACCGTTGACGTTTCGCCACGGCTTACGTGAACGTCTAGCCCTAGTTCTTTTATCCAATCAACAAGATTATCATATTGATTTTTTTCACAAGAATTTTTAACAACTATAATCATTTTTTATCTCCTACTAAAAAAGGTTAAATTTTCTACTTATAAAAGAAAAGGCTTTGTAGTAATTACCACAAAGCCCTTGATTTTTGCAATACAAAAACTACCGATATAGTAATTACTAATCCGATATAGAAAACTTTCTATTAAAATAAAAGTAAAAATAAGCGTTAGTTTTTTTCATAGTTTTTGCCTCAATTTATCTCAATTATACGCCTGCTAAAATTTGTTGTCAAGCGATTTTTTAATTTTTTTTCGGTTTTTATTAAGTTTTCTTAATAATTAACCTTTCGCCACATTTTGAAATAATTACATAAATAATATTGCTTAAAATAGATAAAACAGCAAAGACAATTATGAGTTTTATCTCTAAGTCAAGGTTAACAAAATATAAAAATGCAAACACCGCGCCAGCAATTACCATACCACAAAGCACTGTGAAGAACACCGAAACGCCTTGCTTAACTGCCTTTGTGATATTATCCCACTTCATATAAGGGAACAACAGGTTAAAAAGTAGCCCCAAGTTTCCACCTAAAATCGCAAAGAGTGGTGCGTTTAAGATTGTGAAAATTATAACTAAGGCTGGTGCTGATGACAAAAGCGCTGTTGAAAAGGTAATGCCACAAATAAATGCCGGTATAACTGCCACCACAAAGTTTACAAACAATTTTGTTCCAAAAATTCTTTTACTAGAAATTGGGCTTGTGCGCATTATGTAAAAACACCCTCCTTCAACGTTTAAACTCACTGACGTTGTTGGCGCAATCATAAACGTAAAAGCAAATATAGGTTGCAAAATCATTGCAAACATAAGCTTCATTGATAAATCGTTTGTGCCAAAAGCCATAACCGTTAAAATAACTGCACCTGCAATTGCAAAAACCGAGCCTAAAAGGGTGTTCATTGCATAAATTGGCGTTGAAAATAGTTGCCTGAACTCTTTTTTGATAAGCGCCTTAAACTGCGTGCCACTTTTTGACTTTTTTAACTTATAATTTTTTGCCCTTTTAACCGATTTCAAGAGCGAATTTAGTTTGTCATAAGTACAACTTACAAAAGCGATTAAGAGTGACAAAATTGCAATCCCTACACCAACAAACAAAAGCACGTAAGAAAAACTCGTTATGCCCTTTTCTACCCAAGGATAGATAAAATACATATTCCTTATTGCGCCAAGGTTATCATTTAGGTCTGTGCCGATAAGCGAAATGGCATACATTGATATAAACAAAAATGCATAGATTAAAGACTGAACAAGCGCCTTTCTTCTAAACTTTGAAGAAATATAACTAACGACAACACCTAAGAAAATCGAAACGAGCATTGGATAGACAGGAAGAGCAAGCGTCATTATAAAAAACCTTAATAAATCTAACGCTAACACCTTGCTTATTGTGTTAATTTGCACATATACTGCCACTGCCAACACTATAATTGCAAACAAAAGGTCTGCAATATACATAAATATTAGTTTTGAAAGCACTATGGTATGTTTTTTTATAGGCATTGCAGATAAAAGGTCATAGTCCTTTGCGCTGTAGATATTTCCACTTGCCGAATAAAAAGAAAAAACCAAACAAATAACGCTTATCAATGCAAAAATTGTAGGCAAAAATTTTTGAGGCTTGCCCATCATAACGTACATTTCAGCAAACATTTTTGCATAAACATACGCTATAGCCACAATTATTGCCACAAATACTAGAGCTACGCCAGCTATTCCTATAGTGCTTGCGCTTTTGCCCTTTTTCTTATTGGCCAACTTATTTATGCCAAAAAGTGACAAAAATTGAATTTTTATTAAAGATAATAAATTATTCATCAGCAATCTCCAAGAAAAGTTTTTCTAAGGATTTATCCCCGATAATTTCTTGCATTTTGCCTTCTTTAACAAGTTTGCCCTTTTTGATGATTCCAACTCTATCGCAAAGTTTTTCAACCACTTCTAAGACGTGGCTTGAAAAGAATATTGCCGAGCCGTTTTCGCACAACTCTTTCATAATTTCTTTAAGTCTAAACGATGCAATCGGGTCAAGCCCAACGAACGGCTCGTCTAAAACCAAAAGTTTTGGAGAATGCACAAGCGCTGAGATTAGAACAAGTTTTTGTTTCATGCCGTGCGAATAGGTTGAAATAAGGTCGCCTAAATTTTCTTTTATTTGAAAATCTGTTGCGTACCTTTCTATTTTTTCAGTCCTTTCATCGCCCACGCCATACACGTCGCAAACAAAGTTTATGTATTGAATGCCCGTTAAATATTCATAAATATCAGGATTATCTGGGATATAAGCCATATCCCTTTTAGCCTTTATAGGCTCATCTTTAATGCTGTTTCCGTTTATTAAAATTTCGCCATCATCAAACCCTAAAGCGCCAACTATTGACTTAATTGCCGTTGATTTGCCTGCGCCGTTATGCCCAACAAAGCCATAAATTTCGCCTGCATTTACTGTTAGAGATAAGTCTTTAACGGCAAAAGTGCCTTTTTGGTATGACTTTGATAAATTTTGAATTTTTAACATTTTCCATGCTCCTTATATACTTGTTTTTTATAATGCAAGCAAAGACATCAAATTAACATCGGCTTCGGTGTATATCGTTTCAACTCTAAGAGTGTAAACTTGACCGTCGGTTGTATAAAAATATTTCTCGGTAAACAATTCGCCGTTCATATAATATTTTTTATTTGAAGATTGTGAAAGAGTTTGTTTTTGAGCAGTATTGCCTATCAAACGCATACCATATTCTTCGTTAGTATTTAATAAATCACCAAATATGATTTTATACTCGTCGCAAACGCTACTATCCCATACGTTTACCTTAACTTTATTTTCAAGTGCACGATTATACTCCAAAGCAAAGTCATTGTTAAGCGAAAGAGTTATATAAAAAGTGTCGGTATTTACAAATTCTTCTTTAGTAATATTGTTAACGTTTACTTGATTTGTTAAAGCCGAATCAAAATAAATTGCCATATCAAACTCGCCGTCAGATTCGCTGTTAATAGTTCTTAAAAAATCTTTGATAAACTGTTTCATAGTTGAAACGTGCTCATTACCCCTTGCCTCATAAGAGCCAAAGTTCTTGCCGTTTACAACTATGTTCTTTCTCATTCTATATTCATCAAAAACTGACTGAGAAACATTGCCGTCCGGAGTTGAAGGGAGCAAATCATATGCATTTTCGTCAAATGAATAATTAAAGCTCATATCGCAACTTATATTCGTTGTGCTTTGTTTGTCTGTTTCTTTATCGGTAATTACCACATTATACATTAAGCTATAACTAGACATATACCCATTGCTTTCATAAACTTTGCACACCATAGAATATTCAGTTTTAGCTTGCTCAAGTTCTTCTGTTAACTTATACGTTGCTGTTAGAATATTTGAGCCACCATTTTTACTTACAGATACCTTTACGTTGTAATCAGCATCCATAGTTATACCTTTGGATAAATATTTTTGTTCGGTTGCTTGCTCTGAAATATTCGCTACTTTTTTATATGCAGAATTGAGTTTATCAACCGAATATCCAGCAGGTGGAATTTGCTTAAAAAATGGCTTATACTCTGAAATAATATCAATTAAGCGAACGTCTCTTATGTCGTTATTGTATTCAGGAGTTTTAGTCCACTTATTGCCACTTGCTGAATTGTTTAAGGCATATGTATAACCATCGTTTGAAACAAACTTTTTTGTTTGGTCTGTTATAACATCGTTTTTATCTTTTATTTGTTCATAATATCTTCCTGTCAATGGGTCAAGCGTTATGGTTTGCGTTGTTTTGCCAGCGCCCATATCCCAGCCTGCTTCAAACGTGTATGCCCCATCATAGTTATAAGTATTTTCAATGGCATCGTAAACCTTGCCAATGTCGCCTCCACTATTTTCTTCTGCACAACCAAAAAGCGAAAGTGCACACGTTAAGCAAACGACAAGCGCAAACATAGTTGATAAAAGTCTTTTTTTCATTTTTTAACCTCTCTTTAATAAATTTCTTCTCTTTTTTTTAGAGTTTTTATTAAATATCTTTGTGTTTATTACAACCCCCATAACTAAGCCAAACATACAAATATATACCCAAACCAGAAAAATAATTACACCTGCAAGCGAGCCGTAAAATGCGTTATAACTTGCAAAGAATTTGAGATATATCGTAAATCCTATAGTCCCCAAAACCACTATTGAAAGGGATATAAACGAGCCTAACGCCAAACCAAAAAAAGATTGTTTAATAGGGCTTATAAACATATTTAATATCATTATTATAACATATCCTAAACAAATAACAAACAAAAATGATAAAATAATCAAACTTTCTTGTAAAGCTCCGCCCATATATACGTTAAGCAATGCTCTATTTCCAAAAGCAAATACAAACGCTGCGCCTAAAAACAAAATAAAAAGCATAGCAAGGGCAACGATTGCCCAAAGTCTTCTAAAAATTCCTCTTTTTGTTTTTGATTGGATTTCATAAATAAAGTCGCCGTCTTTGGACATTTGGTTAAGAAGATTAGTGCAAGAAAAAACCACGGCAATAAAGAAAAAAATAGTTGCTCCCTTAGATGAGTTTTCGGCAGTTTCGATAATTTTTTGCCCAGCCGAGCGAAATTCTATAGGTAGCCTTGACACAAAGTCGCTAGTAAGGCTTACGCCAAACACGCTAAACGCCGTCACCACCAAAAACACAAGCGGGACAAGCGCAGTTAAAAAATAATACACCCACGCCCCAGCAACGGTTGTTATTCTTTTTTTGTTTATTAAGTTAAAAAAACGGGTTATAAAATTTTTTTTCATACAAAAAACAGTTTGCGCTAAGAGCAAACTGTTTATGCTTTTGTGTTTTTAATTTTTTTGCGACTATGGATAAATTTTTTCTGAATAGATTTTTGTATAGATTTCGTTATATTTATCCCTATAGAACAAATTTGTTCCACTCGTTGTGACGGCGGCAGTTCCCGCAGCCGTTGCCATCCTTAAAATTTCTTGCATATTTGCGCCTTTTTGAACGGCAACGCAGGTTGCAGCCACCATACTATCGCCAGCACCCACCGTTGAATTTACTGCAACGGATGCGCTCTTGCAAAAATAACTGTCTCTTCCGTCGGTAAGCACAGCACCCTCGCTACCAAGCGAAATCATAACGTATTTAACGCCCCTATCTATATATTTCTTAGATGCCGCCACCATATCTTGAAGCGAATGCACGCTTTTGCCCGTAAATTCTTCAAGTTCTCTAAGGTTTGGTTTTGCCATAAACACTTCTCTACCATCAAGCGCAGAAAGCATATTAGCTTTTTCAGTGTCTACGATAATTTTAACACTACTTGGAATTACCGATAAAACCTTGCCATAAAAAGACGGTTCAACACCCTTTGGCAAGCTTCCACTCATAACGGCAATCTCATAATCGCCAGATATTGCTTTGACCTTGTCGATAAGTTCGGCTTGTTTAAGCTTGCTGACAGCCTCTCCCTTATCGTTAATTTCGGTGAGCATAGACCTCTTGTCTATGATTTTATAATTTGTTCTTGCGCTTCCGTGGTTATAAACGAAGTCGTGCTTAACTCCTTCTTTGTCTAAAACTTGCTCAAACAGTCTTGCGTGTGCATCAAACATAAAGCCGGTTGCAAAGCTTTTTTCCCCAAGCCTTGCAACGCCCATTGCCACGTTTAACGCCTTGCCCGAATACGTTTCGACCTTGTTGTCAACTCTATTTAATTTTCCAACGTTAAGACTATCAAGTTCTATCGTACAGTCAATGCTCGGATTCGGGCATATTGTTAATATCATTTTTTGCTCCCTTTACCTATTCATAGGTAATTTTATTTTTGGCTTTGTCTCAAAACCTTATTTTTTTGCATCTGCAATAATCTTTTCTTGCGCTGAATAAGGCACTTCTTCATACCTTAAAAATTCTGAAGAGAACTTGCCACGGCCTTGAGTCATGCTTCTTAATTCCGTTGCATATTTAAGCATTTCAACAAGTGGCGCTTCTGCTAAAATTTCTTGGAGATTATCCACCATTTCCATACCCAAAATTCTGCCCCTGCGCTTGTTCATATCCCCTAAAACGTCGCCGGTATATGTGTCTGGCACTAAAATCTTATAACTATAAACAGGTTCTAAAATAACAGGCTTTGCATTTCTTATTCCTTCGTCATAAGCAAGTTTTGCTGCCGAGATAAACGCAACTTCCTTACTGTCAACAGGGTGTTCTTTGCCGTCGTATAGCGTGCATTTTAGATTTGTCATAGGATAGCCTGCTAATACGCCCTTTTGCATTGCTTCTTTTAAGCCTTTTTCTGCTGCTTGAGCAAACGGTTTAGAAACTGCGCCACCAACGATTGCATTAACGAACTCGAACTCGCCGTCAGCTGCGCCTGGTTCGAATTTAATGTTTACCACGCCGAATTGACCTGCCCCACCAGATTGCTTTTTGTGTTTACCTTCAGCTTCAGCCTTTCCTAAAATAGTTTCCTTAAACGCAACTTTTGGTGCGCTTAAAACAGCTTCACAGCCAAACTTTGCTTTTAACTTTTTGCAAAGAATTTCAAGCTGTGTTTCGCCTTGACCACGAATTACCATTTCGCCTGTTTCTTTGTCTTTTTCAACCTTAAACGTTAAATCTTCTTCTGCTAGCCTATTAAGTCCTTGGAAAACCTTGTCTTCTTCGCCACTTTTTTGTGCAGAAATAGCCATTGTTATAACAGGCTTTGGAAGTGGAATATCAAAGAATTTAATTTGGTATTTTTCATCACAAAGCGTGTCGCCCGTATTAGTGTTGTTGAGTTTATTTACTGCTCCGATATCCCCTGCAACAAGCTCGTCTATAGGCTCTTGTTTTTTGCCTTTCATTATATATAAGGTGTTAATTCTTTCCTTTTCGCCCGTGACCGAGTTATAAACGGTCATACCGCTCTTAAGCGAACCCGTAAACACTCTTATCATATTAAGCTTGCCAACGAACGGGTCTGCAACGGTTTTGAAAACTTGTCCTGCAAAAGGAAGCTCTGCGTCACAAACAACTTCGCTAACTTCGCCCTTTTTATCACCTTCCATAATATTAGTTGCCATAACAGGTCTTCTGTCAAATGGAGAAGGTAAAAGGTCAACTATTTCGTGCATTAGGTTGATAACACCCATATTCTGGAGGGCAGAACCACCCATAATTGGGATAGTTTCGCCTTGTTTTAGACCGTTTTTAACACCACTTACAACTTCATCGTTAGTAAGCGTGCCTTCTGCAAAGAACTTATCAAGAAGTGCTTCAGAAGATTCTGCTGCCGCTTCTATCAAGGATTCCTTCAAAAGTTGAACGTCTGCCGTCATTGAGTCTGGAACGGCGATTTCGTTTCTGCCACCTTGAGTAAATTCAAACGCCTTGCCAGAGATAACCGAAACGTAGCCTTTCATCTTGCCACCAATTAAAATTGGAAGGTGTGTTGGAGAAATTTTCCTGCCGTATTTTTGTCTAAACGCTTCAACCGTTGCAACGTAGTTAGAGTTTTCTTTATCCACTCCGTTTACAAAAATCATAAGCGGAATATGCCTTCTCGTGCAGTAATCAACGACCTTTTCAGCGCCAACTGCAACTTCCCCTGAAGCGTCTGCAACTAAAATTGCAGAGCCAACGGCACGCATTGCTTGTTCAAACTCCCCTTCAAAATCATAAAAACCTGGAACGTCAATCACGTTAATTTTAACGTCACGCCAATATGTATATGCACAAGCAAGAGAAATTGAAATGCCCCTTGCCATTTCTTGTTCATCATAGTCCATAACGGTGTTTTTTTCAATCGTTTTGCCTAGCCTATCAATGCTTTTTCCATTAAATAAAATGGCTTCTGCAAGAGAAGTTTTACCACTTCCGCTATGCCCAACTATAGCAATATTTCTTATATTTTCTGATAATAATTTACCCATAACTAAAATCCCCCTATTACTTTTGGTAAAATCCAGTCATCACTCCGGATAATTTTATTATAAACCAATTATTTTTATTTTTCAAGGGGGTTTTAAAAAATAGTTTGTCACTTTTTGTTTAAGCTTAATAATCGTCTAAATCGATATTTCCGTTTTGGTCAAACATCGAACTTAAATCTAGTGTTTCGCTAGCTTTGTTATGGCTGGGTGGGCAAGGTGGGCTTGGTGGACAAAACGGTGGGCACGGTGGGCTTGGTGGACAGGGCGAATTTGGTGGACAAGGTGGCACAGGTGGTCGTGGTGGCTTTCCCACTTGCGTGCTTTGAGCACAACTATCCCCACACTTAATATCAACCAAAATAACGTCTCCACCGATTTTTACAATTTTGCTAACGTCGATATAAAGCGTACTTCTATCTAAAAAACAAAAAATGCCTTTGTTCTTTCTTGCAGGCACAAAAATCCCCACGATAACGCCTTGTGGAAATTTAAATTTTATATTTACAATTCTGCCTAAACATCTGCCGTCGGCAACGTTGATAACGTCCCTTTTGGCAAGTTCTTTATATGTTAGTTCCATATAAAAACAATATGCATAAACCACTTTAGTTATGAATTTTTAATGAAAATTAAAATGTTTTTTGCTCACCTTTTATGCTTGCAAAATTAGACTTTCCGTGATATAATTTTTTTTAGAATTTTTGATAAAAAGGAAGATTTATGCTAGTTTGCGTTTTAATTGCGCTTATAACCATTGCTTTAATGGTGTTTTCGGTTTTACTTAAACCTTATATTAAAATAGGTAAAAGTGAAGTTGGTCTTTATTGGATAATTTGCCTTGTTGGTGCTATTTTTATGCTTGTTTCGGGCTCAATAAGTTTTGAAGGCGTTATAGAAGGCATAACGGCAAATTCTTCGGTAAATCCACTAAAGATTTTAACGCTCTTTTTGTCAATGACCTTGCTATCAGTTTATCTTGGTGACGCTGGGTTTTTCGACTATATCGCAGACTCAGTTTTTCTTAAAAGCAAGGGTGGAACGCTAAGATTATTCATTATTTTATACGTAGTCGTGTCGGTTTTAACAATTTTTACCTCCAACGATATTATAATTTTAACCTTTACACCACCTATTTGTATTTTTGCAAAGAAAGCTAAAATCTCTCCTCTACCATTTTTGTTTGGCGAGTTTATTGCGGCAAACACGTGGAGTATGGCGCTTATTGTTGGAAATCCAACAAACATCTACCTTGCTCAGTCGGTTGGAATATCTTTTTCTGAATATTTTTCAGTAATGCTTTTGCCAGCGATTGCAGGTGGCATAACAAGTTTAGCGCTTTTGCTTTTGGTGTTTAGAAAACAATTATCTCAGCCTATAGCTCCGCAAGAAAAAACGCTTACTAATAATGTACACGTTTCTAAAGTGCCTATGCTTGTTGCGATTTGCCACTTATTAGTGGGCATAATTTTGCTTGCAGTATCTGACATTTTGCAAGTGGAAATGTATTTAATCTGCCTTGCACTTGCGCTTTCGCTAACTCTTTTTGATTTGGTATATGATTTAACAACACTGCACACCGCTACGCCGGTGCTAAAAAGCTTGAAAAAAGAACCTTATGAACTTATTCCGTTTATACTTTCAATGTTTGTTATAGTGCTTGCGCTTAAACAAAACGGAGTGACCGATATTTTAGCAAAAGCTTTTACCTTAAACGCTGAGTTAGACGGGCTTACCTTTGGCGCAATAAGCACCCTTTCAGCAAACTTACTAAACAATATCCCTATGAGCGTGCTGTTTGAAAAGATTATCGCACCAAACAATCTTTTGCCCGTTTACGCCACGATAATCGGCTCTAACGTAGGTGCGTTTTTAACGCCTGTGGGCGCACTTGCTGGAATTATGTGGAGCAAAATTTTAAAAAAGTATGGTATAGAAATGCCGTTTAGAAAGTTTGCTTTATACGGCGTGATAATTGCAATCCCAACCCTTTTAGCATCAGTTGGAACTCTTATTTTAGTTATTTAGGTGAATTATGACAACTATTTTATTCGTTGCAATTTGCATAATTTTTATGGGGCTTGGAGTTCCAGATTCAGTGTTAAATTCAGCGTGGCCTGCAATTTACGCCGACTTAAATTTGCCTATTAGTTATGCTAATTTTATAACCGTTTTAGTTTCTCTTGGCACTGTTATTTCAAGCTTATTTGCATCAAGACTAATTAACAAATTCGGCATAGGCCCTGTGACTTTTGTTAGCACGTTATTTTCGGCTCTTTGCCTTTTTGCCTTTTCGTTTTCTGATTCGATAATTTACTTTTGCTTGTTATCGATACCTTTGGGCTTAGGTGCTGGTGCTATTGATACGGCACTTAACAACTACACGGCAACCAACTATACGTCGCTTCATATGAGCCTTCTTCATTGCTTTTATGGTGTAGGAATCTCTATAAGTCCGTTTTTAATGTCTTTTGCGTTGGGCGAAGACAATAATTGGCGAAAAGGTTACCTTTTAGTTTTTATTGTGATGATGGTTATAACCTTAATTTCTTTTATCAGTCTTCCACTTTGGAAAAAGGTAAAATCTAAACAGCCAGAAAAAGATATTCCACAAAAAACGCTTTCTTTAAAGCAAATGTTTGGTATGCCAGCCGTTAGGTCGTCTGTTATTACCTTTTTCTGTTCGGTGGGCTTAGAGTTTACCTGTGGAATTTGGGCGTGCACGTATCTTGTTAACGTGCAAAACCTAAGCGAAGCCTTAGCTTCAAGATATTTAACCTTTTATTATGCAGGAATAACTATAGGCAGGCTTATTTCTGGGTTTGTTTCTAAAAAACTCAATGTGGAAAAAATTGTTTATAGTGGATACTCCATTGTTTTTTTGGCACTGATATTACTCTTTATTCCACTGCCACCTATCTTTAAGGCTATGTCATTATTCTTTATCGGTTTTGGTAATGGACCGACCTTTCCTAACCTTATATACCTTACCCCAAAAAATTTTGGTGGTGACGTTTCTCAGTCTATTATCGGCTTGCAAATGGCAACGTGTAATCTTGGAATTTTGATAATGCCACCTATTTTTGGCTTTTTGGCGCAAGGGCTAGGACTTAACCTCTTCCCAATATTTTTAGGCTTGTTATATATATTTATGGTAATAAGCACAATTATTTACAGCAAACAAACCTGCCCTTTAAGAAATAGCGTAGCGCTAAAAAAGGACGAAAATTTATAATTTATATTGATTTTTAGTTGGTTTTTTGGTATAATTATCAAAAGGTGAAAATATGAAAAGAATTGCAAAGTTTGAAAAAGTTAGTTTAGATGAATACTTAAAAAGTGGAAGTGCTGAGTGCTATAACGACATAATCTTGCCAAAAAGGGCAACCTCTGGAAGCGCTGGTTATGACTTTTTTGCGCCATACGATTTTACCCTTTTGCCAAATCAAACCGAAAAAGTGGCAACGGGAATTAGGGTTAAGATTGACGAAGGTTGGGTGCTTAAAATTTACCCACGCTCAAGCCTTGGCTTTAAGTATCGCTTAAGATTAGATAACACTGTGGGAATTATTGACAGCGACTACTATTTTGCTGATAACGAAGGGCATATTTTTATAAAGATAACCAACTGTGGCGACAAAGAACTTGTAGTTGAAAAAGGCAAGGCTTTTGCTCAAGGCGTGTTCGTTGAATATGGCATAACCGTTGACGACGAGTGCGAAATTAAAAGAGTTGGTGGACTTGGAAGCACTGACAAAAAATAAATAATAAAAATTTAGCCCTACCTTTGGTTAGGTAGGGCTTTTCTTTTTAATCATTTTTTTCTATCTTTTTTCTAATATTATTTTTATATTCCCGTGGCGAAAGTCCTGTTTTTTGGCAAAATCTTCTTGAAAAATAGGCATAATCATAAAAACCAGATTGCAACGCCACTTCGCCGAGGGGCATTTGCTCGTTATATATTTCTATCAACTGCTGGGCAAAATCTATTCTTACGTCAGTTAAAAAATTGACGGGCGTTTTTCCCGTTAGCAAACGGAACTGTTCTCTTATGTAATCTTCTGTATAATCGACGCTATTAAGCACTTGATTTAAATTAAAATCGCAGTCTTGAAAGTTTAACGTTATGTTGTTTATAATTTGATAAACTGCCTTTTCTAGCTTTGTTTGGTTTTTAACGTTTTGCAAAACTAATTGTGCTAAAGCATTGCATAATGCAGTTAAATATTCTGTGTTTTTGTATAAATTGTTATAAATTGACTTTGCTAAAAACTGCCCTTCTTCGCCTTGATTATTATCAAAAATCAAAGGCTTATTAAATGTAAACGGAGCGTTTTCTTTCCACGCAACGTAAATGCTTTTTAGGTTGCTCTTTGAAGTTGAGCCGTGCACCATTTTTGGTGGAACAACAACGATTGTTCCCTTTTTTATTGAAAACGTTTCATTTTCAATCTTTATTGCCCCTTCACCATCAATATAAACTAAAACTTCATAATGTTCGTGTTTATGCAGTGGAAAGGCTTGTTGTTTATACTCCACAAAATTAACGATATAATTCATATTTTTTTCTCCACTTAAATTATATACAAAATCTATCTTTTGTGCAAGTTTTTTCCTAATATTTATTAACTTGTTTTATTTTTTTGTGCTATTATAAATAACAGGAGACGTTTTTATGCTTTTTTCTAACAAAGATTTAAGAAAAATTATAATTCCACTGCTGATAGAACAATTTTTCGTTGTGCTTGTTGGTATGGCAGATACCGTTATGGTTTCAAGTTGTGGTGAATCGGCTGTTTCCGGCGTTTCACTTGTGAATAGTTTTAATTTATTTTTAACATATCTATTCACTGCGCTTTGTTCTGGCGGGGCGATTGTCATTGCACAGCTTATCGGAAAAAAAGACTTTGGTAAGGCTATGGAAGCAGGAAAACAACTTATTTACGTCACAGTATTTATCGCCACATTTATCTCAATTATAATGGTTATCTTTAGAAAATACATTTTAGGGCTTATTTTTGGAAAGATTGAAAATGACGTTATGGATAGCGCATTAGACTATTCTCTTTACACTTCCATTTCTTTCATTTTCTTGGTTCTTTACAATGCAGGCGCATCTTTTTATAGGGCGCAAGGCAACACAAGAATTTCTATGGCTGTTTCGCTTATAACAAACCTTATCAACGTGGCAGGCAACGCTTTATTAATTTATGGCTTTAATATGGGTGCTAGTGGTGCTGGTATTGCAACTATGTCTTCTTATATAGTTGGCTCAATAATAATTTCAGTTTGTGCTTGCAGAAAAAATAAAACGATATACATAGATAAATTATTTAGATACAAACCTGACTTTAAGCTTATTAAAAACATTTGTAATATAGGTATTCCAAGTGGACTTGAAAACGGAATGTTTCAATTTGGCAAGGTTATAACGTTAAGCTTAATTTCGGCACTTGGCACGGCGCAAATCGCAGCAAATGCAACGGCAAATACCCTTGTTGGTTTCCAATATGCTTGTGGCACGGCTTTGGGGATTGCAATGTCTGCCGTCGTTGGAAGATGTGTGGGCGCAAAACAAAGAAAGCAAGCAAAACATTATGCAAAAAAACTAACGGCAGTCACCTATGCTTGCGTTATTACGGTTTCGGTTATTTTATGCTTATTCTCTAATACCTTTGTCGGAATGTTTAATCTATCAGAAGGGGCGACTAAACTTTCAAAAGAAATAATTTTTATACATAGCATATTTATCTGTACTATTTGGCCTGTCGCTTTCACTTTGCCAAACAGTTTCAGGGCGGCAAGCGACGTTCGTTTTACAATGATAGTTGCAATATCATCTATGTGGGCATTAAGAGTTGGTTTAAGTTTTGTTTTCACAGGCTTTCTTAATATGGGTGTTATGGGCGTGTGGTATGCAATGTTCTGCGATTGGATTTTTAGATTTGCAGTGTTTATAATAAGATTTATTTCTGGTAAATGGCTGACAAAATATAGATTTGAATAAAACTTTTCCTCACCTAGTTTAGGTGGGGATTTTTGTTAATTGTGTTTTTTTTATTGACTTTTAAGGCAAGTAAAAACGCCAAGCATTTTTGCTTGGCGTTTAGTTTTTGTTTGTTTTTAGGTATTAGTCTTCACCTTCAAAAAGTTTAACTGCTTTCGTCCAGTTTGCTTTTAAGTTGTTTGAAATAAACACGTCAACAGCATCTCTATAATCACTGTTTTTGAACGCTTGCATTTCTTTCTTAATTTCGTTATAGTTAAGTTCTAATTCTTCAGACACCTCGTCTACACTTCCCACGTCGGCAATACCATTTAACTTTTCGTAGTATAGAGCAATGTCAAAAGCCTTTTCTATATAATTTAAGGTGTTCTTTGCCTTTTCTGAAACTTTTTCTTTAACGGCTGAAGGCAACTCCTCATATTCAGTCATAAGTTTCTCTATTTCATTCCTAAATTTGTCGTCGTCATCTTTATTTGCGCCAATGCCGTCTGCTGGAGAATAAGTTGCTTGCAATTCTACTTTTGATTCGAACACTGCCGCACTATCTGAATCTGTCATCTTGCCAAAAACAATTATCTTTTCAGTGTCTAAATAGAATAAATCGTTTTCGCCATCATTATCTGTGTCTTTTTCAACAACGTCTGCCGACAAATCAACGCATTTAATATAAGACTTTCCTGTTAATGAATTGTCGCAGTAGAACAAATATTTCTTTCCGCCAAATTCTTTCATTTTAACGTCGTACCAGCCTGTTGCAGCCGTATCTGCAGAGACGAGAACCATTTGTTGATCGTCGTCATTAAGCTTAAGTCTTGCAATGTGACCTTCTGCATTATAGAAATAAATAAAACCATCGTCAACAAACAATAACTTACTTATATCTTCTTTTAACGCAATAGGTTCTCTTAAACCGGCATCTTTAGCAGTAAGCGTTGTTTTATAAATCTTTGTATCACTAACCACGTATACTTCTTCAAGAGAAACTATAAGCGTTGAGCTAGTTAGGTAAGACGTGCCTACGATTTTTGTTATTTTATTTTCATCCGTCCAATTTCCCAACGTTATTGCATCTTCAGTTGAGATTGCATACGTTTCTGTTCTTCCAGTGTTTGTTGTTGTAAAGAAAACGTATCCACCTTTAATGAAAGTAAGGGAATATTTAACGTCGTCTGCTTGAGTAGCTGGATTTTCTTGAGTATCTGGCTCGCCCTCACCGTCAGCAACAAGTTCACCAACCGTGCTACCAGCCTTGATAACGTAAATTCTGTTATATAACGCTTCGTTTCTCGTATAGTTTGGCTTAGACGCTGAGTCTGCGTTATAAGTATCTAAATAAACCGTGGTTATATAATAACCAACAACGCCATCAGTTGTACCACTCTTCAAAAACATAAACTTATCTAGTGAATCGCCGTTAGCCTTATCGCTTTGCTTTATAATCTCTGTGCTTGTTTTTGTTGAAGTGTTGTAGCAAACGAGAGATAGATTGTCTTCATCATAGTAGTAAATAAATATGCCACCATTTTCGCCTTTAACAATTCTATACTCTGTAGCAAGTGCGTCGTCACCATCAAGAGTAAAAAATACGTCGGTTTTACCACTTCCATCAAGCTTAGTTCTCATAAACGAAAGTTCGTCACTAGCGACGTTGCCTTGTGAGTTTTTCTCTACGCTTGGCGTTGCATAATAAACGTATCCGTCATCGATGAAAACGCCCGCATTATAATCAGATGCAACGAAAAGTTTAGGAACAACAACTTCGGTTTTGGTTAAATCATCTTTATCGGCAACTAAAAGCGCACCTTTGAGTGGTTCGCCCATACTGTTGTTTGACGTTGAACTTCCAATGCCGTTGATAAAATATAGATAGTTGTCGGTTTCGGCGATAAAACCACCGTTTTCCATAACCTCGCCACTATTTTTTAACGTGACGTTTCCTTGCCAGCTTCCTTCTGAACAGCCAACCAAGCCTAAAATAGCCACGCTCGTTATCAGCATTAAACAAAACAATCTAGCTAAAAATTTCTTCATACAAAATCCTCTTATTTTTCGGTAAACTTTTTAACGCAATCCGAATATATTATTTATGTCAATATATTTTAAAATTATACTACTGATATATTATAACCTATATCTAAAACTTTTGCAATTATTTTTTACAATTTTTCTTTGTTAGGAGATAATAAAATGGATAAATTCGGTATTTTTAACCTTTTAAATTCCTTTTTTCCTTTAACTAATCAAAAAAATCAAGAATCAACTGCGGAAAACAGCGCATCTAGTTTTGCAAGCAATCTCGTTTCGTCTTTAGGAAAAACTCTTTTTTCGCAAACTAGTGCCCCTCAAAAAAACCAGCCGAATACGGAAAAAGAAAACCCAAACCAATTACCCCCTCTTCCTTTGCAACAAAATATGCTCTTAACCATTAACTCTCATGATGAATTTGTTAAACGAGTTAAAGAAAAACACAAGCTTCCAAAATAATTGATTAGAAATTTGTTTTGTTGGTTTAACAAAAAAAGCAAGGACAAGTCCTTGCTTTTTTGAATTTGAATTTTGTTGTGCTTTTTGGTTTTTCCAAAAACCCTTTCCAATTATCTCTTTGAGAATTGTGGAGCACGACGAGCTTTCTTGAGACCGTATTTCTTTCTTTCCTTCATTCTTGAGTCTCTTGTTAAGAAACCTGCCTTCTTTAATGCTGCTCTCGTTTCTGGTTCTGCTTGTAATAAAGCACGAGCAATACCATGACGGATTGCACCTGCTTGACCTGTATAGCCACCACCACAAACGTTTACGATAACGTCGTATTTAGCGCCTGCTTCAACCAAAACTAATGGTTGACGAACGATAAACTTTAACGTGTCAAGACATAAATATTCATCAACTGTTTTGCCGTTGATTATGATTTGTCCATCACCTGCTGGGATAAGTCTTACACGAGCGATAGCTTTCTTTCTTCTGCCCGTTCCCCAATATTGAACTTTTTTCTTACTTGTTGCTTTTGCCATAATTACACCTCAATTACACTAACTTAAGCACTTCTGGTTTTTGTGCTTGGTGGTTATGTTCTGCACCACGATAAACTTTGAGTTTTGTGAGCATTGAACGGCCTAAGCTGTTCTTTGGAAGCATGCCTTTAACAGCTTCGTAAACAGCAACGTCTGCCTTGTTTGCCATAAGTGTTTTATATTGAATAGACTTAAGTCCACCAATATGACCTGTGTGATATGTGTAGTATTTCTTTTCTAACTTTTTACCAGTTAAAAGAACCTTGTCGCAATTAACGATTATAACGAAATCACCTGTATCAACGTTTGGTGTGAAAGTTGGCTTATTCTTACCACGAAGAATTGCTGCAACTTTTGATGCAAGACGACCTAAAACAAGACCTTCAGCATCAACAACATACCACTTTCTAACCACGTTTTCAGCGTGAGCCATATAAGTTTTCATTGATTTTCTCCTTTAAGTTTTGACTATTATTTTCTTTTAATGTTATAGTTTCAAGTCCGATTGCCTTACACGAATTTGGCAACTTTAGGAGGGCTAATCCCAAAAATACACGAACTTTTCCTTATAAACGCCTAAATATATTAACTTTTTTTGTCTTTTAAGTCAAGCGTTTTTATACAGTTTTTGCATAGTTTTTTAACTATTTTTTATATTTTTGCTTTGATTACTATATATTGTGTTATTTTTTCTTTTTGGGCACAATTTTTTAGTATTCTACGCTAACTAAAGTTAAACCTTTTGCAGAAAGCGTTTTTCCACCAAGACTACGCTCTCCCGTTTCAATCATTTTTTGAACGTCGGATATGTCAAGTCTATTACTGCCAACTTTTATAAGCGTGCCGACCATAATGCGAACCATATTATATAAAAAGCCGTTTCCACAAATATAAAAATCTACGCCACACCCGTTTTGGATAATGTCTATACTATAAATTGTTCTAACCGTTGTTTTTGCACCACCACCCGTTGCGCTCATGCACTTAAAATCGTGCGTGCCAACCAAAATTTTGGCACACTCTCTCATTTTGTCAACGTCGATTTTATGCTCGATTTGAACGGAATATTTGTCCTTTAACGGAAGAATTGTTTGACTAACGTAGGTTGAATATCTATAAGTCTTTTTAACGGCGTCTTTCGTTGCGTGAAAGTTGTCGTCAGCAAGCTCGCTTTTTAGCACTTTTATATCGTCTGGAAGATGAATATTCATTGCCAAAAAGAACTTTTCGGCAGGGATATTTGCGTTGGTGTCAAAATGCGCAACTTGACCTAAGGCGTGAACTCCTGCATCAGTTCTGCCACTGCCCGTTATCCTTGCCCTTTCGCCCGTGACCTTAAAAAGCGCTTCTTCTAAAACTTGTTGAACGGTTATGGCGTTTGGTTGAACTTGCCAACCGCAATAATTTGCGCCGTCATAACTGACTAAAATCTTAACTCTCATAACGTCACCGCCAAAAAGCCCGTAATATTCAAAAACACAATGCCCGTTATAAGCCCACCTATTAAAAGCACGCCTATTAAATCTCTATAAGTAAACGTGAGTTTTTTAAACCTTGTTCTGTTTTTACTTCCCGAGTAGCACCTTGCGTCCATTGCGTCTGCAAGTTCATCAGCACGCCTAAACGAGCTGATTAAAAGCGGAATAAGTATTGGAATAAGTGCTTTGATTTTTTTAAAAATATTGCCACTTTCAAAATTTGCACCCCTTGCTTTTTGCGCCTTCATAATTCTGTCCGTTTCTTCTAAAAGGGTTGGGATAAAGCGAAGCGCAATGCTCATAATTAAAGCAAATTCGTGCACGGGAAATTTGATAACTTTTAGTGGTGAAAGTAGACTTTCAATTCCATCTGCAAGCTGAACAGGAGTGGTTGTATAAGTCAAAAGACTTGCACCCAAAACCACTAGTGTAATTCTAGCGATTATAAAGCCTGCATTTAATAGCCCCATATCGGTAATTTTTATAAAAGACCACTCAAAAACCACCTTTCCGTCGCTTCTAAAAAACAGTTGCAGGATTGCAGAAATTATGATTAAAAATAAAATTCCTTTTATGCTTTTAAGCACCTTCAAAAATGGAACTTTTGAAAAAATTGTGGCGATTAAAACAAATATTAAGCAAGCCAAAAAGCCCATAAACTGAAATTGCCTAACTAAAAATACTGCAACGATAAATGCTATTGTTATCAATATTTTTGCCCTTGCATCCATATTGTGAACAAATGATTTTGCTGGGTAATATTGACCAAAAGAGAAGTCTTTCATCTACTTTTCCCCCTTTTGCCTAATTGCCCTAACAAAATCTTTAACGGTAAGGTCGCAGTCGATTTTAACGCCTATTTTTTCTAGTTCTTTTATAAGTTTAGCCGTGGTTGGAAGGTCGAGATTAAGCCTTTCGATAAGCTCGTAATCGCTAAACACCTGTTTTGGCGTTCCAACAGCGCAAATTCTGCCACCAGAAAATACCGCCGTTTTTGTGCAATGCTCTGAGATAACGTTCATATCGTGCGAAACGATAATTATTGTTTTAACAAACTCTTTGTGGAGAGTGTGTAAAAGCGCTAAAAAGTCCTTTTTTCCTTGCGGGTCTAAACCGGCAGCAGGCTCGTCTAAAACAAGCACTTCTGGTTTTGCCACGATAACGCCGGCAATAGCCACCCTGCGTTTTTGCCCACCAGAAAGCTCGAAAGGAGATTTTTCTTTTATCTTTTCATAGTTAAGCCCCACCATTTCTATAGCTGACCTAACCCTATCTTCAACTTGTTCTTGGCTTAAATTTGGCTCAAAGTTCTTTAGAGCAAAAGCCACGTCATCAAACACAGTTTCGGCAAAAAGTTGATGTTCTGGATATTGAAAAACCATGCCCGCCTTTGCCCTTAAGCCCATAAAATCGCAATTTTTATCGGTTAAATCAAACTGCCCAATCCTTATCGAGCCTTTGCCTGCTGAAATCTTTATAAGTCCGTTAAGGTGTTGAACAAAGGTCGTTTTTCCACTGCCCGTTTGACCGATTATGCCAAAAAATTCCCCTTCATCAATAGTCAAACTAACGTTATCAAGCGCACGTGTAGCAAGGTCTTTGGACTTTTCGCTATAGGTATAAGTTAAATTCTTTACTTCTACTTGCATAAGCCCTCCGACCAATTTTTTATTGCTAAAAAAAGCTCTTCTTCGGTTAAAATTTCACTTCCCACACTTACTCCTACGCTATTTAACTCGTCGGCAATAATAGTTGAAAGTGGCAATTCTAAGCCAAACTCAGCAATTTTTTCTCTATCATTAAATATTTCTTGTGGCGTGCCACTAAGCACGATTTCGCCCTTGCTTACAACAAAAACTCTATCAGCTTCTACCACTTCATCCATATAGTGAGTGATGTTGATAACCGTTGTGCCTTGCTCTTTATTTAATTTTTTTGCCACGTCTAAAACTTCACTTCTGCCCTGTGGGTCAAGCATTGCCGTTGATTCATCAAGCACCAAAACCTCTGGCTTTAGCGCCAAAACGCCGGCGATTGCAATTCTTTGTTTTTGACCACCAGAAAGCCTTGTTGGTGATGAGTGACGGAATTTTTCCATACCAACAGCTTTTAAGGCAAAATCAATTCTTTCTGCTATTTCTTTTCTATCAATGCCTAGATTCTCTGGGCCGAAAGCAATATCGTCTTCAACGATAGAAGCAATTAATTGATTGTCTGGGTTTTGGAAAACAACGCCGACTTTTTTTCTAACTTCAAAAACTTGTTTTTTGTCGCTTGCGTCAAACCCCAAAACTTTTACACTGCCACTATCAGCCTTAATTAGACCGTTAAAAAGCTTGGCAAGCGTGCTTTTGCCACTGCCATTATGCCCGATTATAGCAATATTTTCGCCTTTATTTATGCTAAGGCTAACGTTTTTTATAACGTCTATATTTTTGTCGTAAGAAAAACTCACGTTTTCTAACCTAATAATTGGCATATTTTGCTTTCCTTTTTACCTAAAGAACTTTTAAATTAACTATATTATTATACCAAACGCTCACCTTTTTTACAAGCGAATAAAAGCACTAGGCAAAATATATTTTATTTGCTATTATTTTGTTGATAAAATTTTTCATTTTTCGTTGACTATTTTCATTTAAGAGTTTATAATAATACTGTTAAAATATTATAACAAGATATAATAACAAATTTACTTATACATTTAATGGAGGTTTTTCTTATGAAAAAATTGACTATTGACGGCAATACTGCTGCCAGCCACGTAGCCTATGCCTTTTCTGAAGTTGCTGCTATTTATCCAATAACACCATCTTCTCCTATGGCAGAAGTTGCAGACGAATGGTCTGCCACAGGCAGAGAGAATATGTTCGGTCAAAAACTTCGCCTTGCTGAAATGCAATCTGAAGCAGGCGCTGCTGGTGCCGTTCACGGTTCACTCGTTGCAGGTGCTTTGACAACAACTTATACTGCAAGCCAAGGCTTACTCTTAATGATTCCTAACATGTACAAAATTGCTGGTGAACTTTTACCAACAGTTTTCCACGTAAGTGCACGTGCGCTCGCTGCTCACTCACTTAACATTTTCGGTGACCACGCAGACGTTATGGCTTGTCGCCAAACAGGTTTCGCTATGCTCGCTTCTAACTCTGTTCAAGAAGTTATGGACTTAGCGCTCGTTGCTCACCTTTCAACACTCAAGGCTAAAGTTCCTTTCTTACACTTCTTTGACGGCTTTAGAACAAGTCACGAAGTTTCTAAGATTGACGTTATTGATTATGAAGACATGAAAGCATTAGTTGACATGAAAGATATCGAAGACTTTAGAGCAAGGGCATTAAACCCAGAACACCCTGTTCAAAGAGGTACGGCACAAAACTCTGATATTTACTTCCAAAACAGAGAAACTGCTAACCAATACTACTTAGCAACACCTGCTATCGTTCAAGAAATGATGGATAAGGTTAATAAGCTCACGGGCAGAAATTACCACTTGTTCGACTACGTTGGTGCACCAGATGCTGAAAACGTTGTTGTATTAATGGGTAGTGGTGCTGATGCCGTTGAAGAAACAATCAACAAGATGAACGCTGAAGGTCACAAAGTTGGTCTTTTGAAAGTTAGACTTTATCGTCCATTTGCTATCGATAGTTTTGTTGATGCTCTTCCAAAGACAGTTAAAAAACTCGCTGTTTTAGATAGAACTAAAGAAGCTGGCTCACTTGGCGAACCACTTTACCTTGACGTTTGCTCTGCACTTTTAGAAAAGGGTATGACAGATATCAAAGTTGTTGGTGGTAGATATGGTCTTGGTAGCAAAGAATTTAATCCTTCTATGATTTATTCTGTTTACAAGAACTTAGAGCTCGCTCAGCCAAAGAACCACTTTACAGTTGGTATCTATGACGACTTAACAAATACTTCACTTAACTTTGAAGAAAAATACGATGCTGCTCCTGCTGGCACAATTTCTTGTAAATTCTGGGGTCTTGGCTCTGACGGTACTGTTGGTGCTAACAAGAACTCAATCAAGATTATCGGTGACCACACAGATAAATACGTTCAAGGTTATTTCTTCTACGACAGTAAAAAATCTGGTGGTATCACTGTTTCTCACTTACGTTTCGGTGACACACCTATTCAATCAGCATATTTAATCGACGCTGCTGACTTCGTTCAATGTTCTAACCCATCATATATCACACGTTATAATATGACAGGCGACATTAAGAATAACGGTACATTCCTTTTCAACACGTCTGCTTTAACAGTAGAAGAATTAGAAAACGTTCTTCCTGCACAAGTTAAGAGAGATATTGCTAACAAGAACATCAACCTTTACGTTATCGACGCTATTAAGATTGCTGCTCAGCTCGGTCTCCGTGGCAGAACAAACACAATCTTACAATCTGCGTTCTTTAAGGTTGCTAACATTATCCCTTACGACCAAGCAGTTGAATATATGAAGAAGATGGCTTATAAATCATTTGCTAAGAAAGGCGATGCTATCGTTCAAATGAACTACAATGCTATTGACAGTGCTGAAGCTAACCTTGTTAAGATTGACGTTCCAGAAAGTTGGAAAAATGCAACAACAGGCGCTCCTATGGCTGACGTTGCTGACAACAAATATTTCAAAGAAATCGTTCACCCTATCTTAGCGCTCGAAGGCGATAAACTTCCATCATCTGCATTTAATGCTGACGGTACAGTTCCAACAGGTACAACACAGTATGAAAAACGTGGTGTTGCAGTTCTCGTTCCAAAGTGGGATGAAACAAAATGTATTCAATGTAACCAATGTGCTTTCGTTTGTCCACACGCTTGTATCAGACCAGCTGTTGTTAAAGAAGGCGAAAACAAACCTATTTCTTTCGTAACAAAACCTATGATTGGTAATAAGGGTTACGAATACAGAATGCAAGTTTCTCCACTCGATTGTATGGGTTGTGGCGTTTGTGCTGATATCTGCCCTGCAAAAGAAAAGGCTCTTACAATGGTTCCACTCGGCTCTATCGTAGAAGAAGAAAAAGTTAACTACGAATACAGCGAAACACTTGCTGAAGTTAACGTTTCTGCTTGCCCAGGTTGCAAACCATCAACAGTTAAGGGTAGCCAATTCAACAAACCACTCTTTGAGTTCTCAGGCGCTTGCGCTGGTTGTGGTGAAACACCATACGTTAAACTTGTCACACAACTCTTTGGTGACAGAATGATAGTTGCAAACGCAACAGGTTGTTCATCAATCTACGGTGGTTCTGCTCCAACTTGCCCATACACAAAGAATAAAGAAGGCAAAGGTCCAGCTTGGGCTAACTCACTCTTTGAAGATAACGCTGAATTCGGTTATGGTATGAATCTTGCTATGACAACTCGTCGTGCTAAGATTGAAGAAGACATGCGTGCTACGTTTGACAAAGTAAACGAAAAGACAAACGCTGCTTTCTCTGCTTGGCTTGCTGATAAAGAAGATGCAGAAAAATCTAAGGTTGCTGCAGAGATGGTTAAAGATGCTCTTGCAACTGAAACAGCTGACGGCTTAGATTATATTAAGGGCAACCTTGACTGCTTAGTAAAACCATCAGTTTGGATTTTCGGTGGTGACGGTTGGGCTTACGACATCGGCTATGGTGGTCTTGACCACGTTCTTGCAAGTGGCGAAAACGTTAACGTTCTTGTTCTCGATACAGAAGTTTACTCTAACACAGGTGGACAAGCAAGTAAATCAACACCAACAGGTTCTGTTGCTAAGTTTGCTGCTGCTGGTAAGAGAGTTAAGAAGAAAGACCTTGG
>JAZNBU010000016.1:0-40287 GCA_045587245.1 Christensenellaceae bacterium | reverse complement strand
AAAAGTATCGTTGCAATTATATTTGCAATTCCAACCTTTATTTTATGTGGCTTTGAACACTCGGTTGCAGACATTGGGTATTTTGCAATTGCAAACATGTTCTCATTTGAAATAGTGCTATTTATATTATTGGTTGTTGTTGGAAACACTATCGGTTCTATGATTTTGTCATATCTACAAATGGCAAGCCAAAATAAAGCCCCACAAAAAAAGGAGATAGAAAATGAAAAAGCAAGTTAACGTTGCAGTTTTAGTTTCGGGTGGTGGCACTAACTTACAAGCACTTATCGACTTTGAAAAAAGTGGCAAACTCAAAAGTGGAAAAATTGTTAAAGTAATTTCAAATAAAGTGGGTGCTTATGCACTAGAAAGAGCAAAAAATGCTAATATCGAAGGCGTGGTAGTAGAGAAGAAAGGCAAAACCCAAGCCGAGTTTGAACAAGGCTTAATTAATGAACTTGAAAAGTGCTCTGCTGAAGTAATAGTGCTTGCTGGTTTTATGTGCATTTTATCAAAAGGCTTTACCGATAGGTATAGTGATAGAATTATAAACGTTCACCCATCGCTTATTCCATCTTTTTGTGGCGAAGGTTTTTATGGACTTAAAGTTCACGAAAAGGCGCTTGAATATGGGGTTAAGGTGACGGGCGCAACCGTGCATTTTGTAAACGAAATTCCAGACGGCGGAAAGATTATTATGCAAAAGGCCGTTAATATAAAAGTTGGCGATACGCCAGAAGTTTTGCAAAAACGTGTTATGGAACAAGCAGAGTGGAAAATTTTGCCACGCTCTCTTGAAAAGGTTTGCAAAGAAATTTTACAAAATAAAAATTAACATTAGAGGAAATAAATTATGGCTAAATTTGATTTAAAAAAGTTATTATCAGAAAATGAATATCCAGGCCGTGGCATTGTTATCGGCAAAAGCAAAGATGGAAAGAGTGCTATGATTGCTTACTTTATTATGGGAAGAAGTGAAAATAGCCGTAACCGTATATTTGAAAAGTTTGATGGTGGTATGAGAACAAAGGCGTTTGATGAATCAAAACTTACAGACCCAAGTTTGATTATTTATAATCCATATCTTGCTTTAGAAAATATCGATATTATCACAAACGGCGACCAAACGGACACAGTTTATAACTACATTAAAGAAAACGGCGACGATGGTTTTGCTTTTGACAAGGCGCTATTTACTCGTGAATTCGAGCCAGATAGCCCAAACTTTACACCAAGAATTTCTGGTATCGTTAAGTATGGCAACTGTTCTTGCTGTAACAATGACTTCTGCTATAGACTCTCTATTCTAAAGAGTGCAAACGGAAACCCAGAAGTTTGCAATAGATATTTCTATTCTTATAGCCCACTTGCTGGCATCGGCCACTTTATCCACACTTATAGCCATAACGGAAACCCAATTCCATCATTTTATGGCGAGCCAGAAGAAGTTGCTCTTCCAAACACAGCTACTGAGCTTGCTGATATGATTTGGACAAACTTAAACGAAGACAACAAGGTTTCTCTCTTTGTTCGCTCTGTAAACCTTGAAACAAAGAAAGCTACTGAAATCATTATAAACAAAAATAAATAATTAAAAAAAATCATAACTATTACGATAAAAATATAAGGAAGTGTAAAAATGAACGAATTTCAACTTAAATATGGTTGTAACCCAAACCAAAAACCTGCAAGAATTTATATGGAAAACGGCAAAGAATTGCCTGTTCAAATCTTAAACGGAAAACCAGGCTACATCAACTTTTTAGATGCTTTTAACTCTTGGCAATTAGTTAAAGAACTAAAGGAAGCAACAGGAAAAGCTTGCGCAACTTCTTTTAAGCACGTTAGCCCAGCTGGTGCTGCCGTTGGCGAAAAGTTATCAGAAATTGAAAAGAAGGCTTGCTTTGTTGATGATATCGAAGGTTTAGATGATTCTGCTATCGCTTGTGCTTATGCAAGGGCAAGGGGAACAGATAGAATGAGTTCATTTGGCGACTGGATTGCTTTATCTGATGAATGCGATGAAACAACTGCTAAAATCATTAAAAGAGAAGTTAGTGACGGCGTTATCGCTCCATCTTATTCAGCAAAAGCACTTGAAATCTTAAAACAAAAGAGAAACGGAACATATAACGTTGTTCAAATTGACAAAGATTATATCCCAGAAGAAAAAGAAACAAAGCAAGTGTTTGGCGTTACTTTTGAACAAGGCAGAAACAACTTTAAGATTGATAGAGAACTTGGTACAAAAGAAATTGTTACAAAGAACGAAAACTTGCCAGAAAGCGGTATTCAAGATATGATAATTGCGCTTATTACACTTAAATATACACAATCTAACTCAGTATGTTTTGCTCACAACGGTCAAGCAATCGGTATCGGTGCAGGTCAACAATCAAGAATTCACTGCACACGTCTTGCTGGCTCAAAAGCAGACAACTGGTTCTTGCGCCAAAGCAAAAAAGTTATGGAACTTCCTTTCCTTGAGACTCTTGGCAGACCAGATAGAAACAACGTTATCGATATTTATATCTCTGATGAATGCGAAGATTTACTCGTCGACGGCGTATGGCAAAAATACTTCACTAAAAAGCCAGACCTTTTCACAAGAGAAGAAAAGAAAGCAGTTTTATCAAAAATTTCAGGCGTTACACTTGGCTCTGATGCTTTCTTCCCATTTAGCGATAATATTGAACGTGCTGCAAAGAGTGGCGTTAGCTATATAACAGAACCAGGTGGCTCTGTTAGAGACGACCTTGTTATCGAAGCTTGTGATGAAAGAAACATGGTTATGTCATTTACAGGAATGAGACTTTTCCACCACTAATAAAAATCGTGAAATGCTACATAATTCATCGTTAAAACCCTTGTCAATATGTAAACTATTGACTTCGGGCATTTGCCTTGAATTATTTGCATTTGACAATTTTTACAGTAAAGAAAAAAACCATATTAAATATAAAAATTAAGGAGAAAACAATATAAAATGAAAGTTTTAGTTGTTGGTAACGGTGGCAGAGAACACGCCATTATTAAAAGTTTATTAAAGAGCAAAGAGATTGAAAAAATTTATGCTCTTTCAGGAAACGGTGGTATTGCAAGTGATGCAACTATTGTTGATATAAACGTTAAAGACGTTGAAAAGGTTGCTTTGTGGGCAAAAGAAAATGCTATTGATTTTGCTGTGGTTGCACCAGACGACCCACTAGTGCTTGGTGCAGTTGACCTTTTAGAAGAAAAGGGAATACCTTGCTTTGGACCTAACAAAAAGGCGGCAATCATTGAAGGTAGCAAGATTTTTTCTAAAAACTTAATGAAAAAATATAATATCCCAACAGCAAAATACGAAACCTTTTCTGATATGGATAGCGCGCTTAAATATCTTGAAACTCAAGAAATGCCAATAGTTATCAAGGCTGATGGCTTGGCGCTTGGAAAAGGCGTTATCATTGCCGAAACCCTTGGCGATGCAAAAGAAGCTGTTCGCTCTATGATGGAAGATAAAGTATTTGGTGCATCTGGTTCTAACATTGTTATAGAAGAATTTTTAACAGGCCCAGAAGTTTCTGTTTTATCGTTTACTGATGGCAAAACTTTAGTTCCTATGGTTTCAACAATGGACCACAAGAGAGCGCTCGACAATGATAAAGGTCTTAACACGGGTGGTATGGGAACGGTTGCTCCTAACCCTTATTACACCGAAGAAATTGCTAAAGAGTGCATGGAAACAATTTTTATTCCTACAATGGAAGCGATGAATAAAGAAGGTAGAACTTTTAAGGGCTGTTTATACTTTGGGCTTATGCTCACACCAAAAGGGCCAAAGGTAATTGAATATAACTGTAGGTTTGGCGACCCAGAAACACAGGTTGTGTTGCCACTACTTAAAACCGACCTATTTGAAATATTCAAAGCCGTTGCCGAAGAAAGACTTTCTAGTATAAACGTTGAGTTTTATGATAAGTCGGCTTGTTGCGTTATTATGGCAAGTAAGGGTTATCCAGAAAAATATGAAAAGGGTTATGAAATAACTTTCAGTGGCGATAAAGAAAACATTTTTGTTGCCGGCGCAAAGCTTGATGATGGAAAGCTTTTAACAAACGGTGGCAGAGTGCTTGGCGTAACGGCTATTGCTGATGACCTTAAAACTGCAATAGACAAGGCTTATAAAAAGGTTGAAACAGTTTCGTTTGGCAATGCGTTTTATCGCAAAGATATAGGACAAAGAGCATTAAAGGCTTATGGAGAAAAATAATGGTTTATAGAATTTACGTTGCAAAAAAGCCAGAATTTGCTAATGAAGCAAAAGCATTACTTGGCGAAATTAAAAATTTACTTAACATTAAAACAATTGAAAACCTTAGCGTAATCAATCGCTATGACGTTGAAGAAATTAGTGAAGAGCTTTTTTCTAAGTGCATTAACTCAGTATTTTCTGAGCCACAAATCGACGGTGCTTTTAACGAGCTTCCAAAAGCAGACTATTTGTTTGCTGTAGAACCACTCCCAGGTCAATTCGACCAAAGGGCAGACTCTGCTGCACAATGCGTTCAATTATTCTCTGCAGGAACAAGACCTGTTGTTAAAACTGCAAAAGTTTATGCAATAAACGGCAAACTTTCTAACGAAGAATTAGATGCTATTAAAAAATACGTTATCAACCCTGTTGAGTGTAGAGAAGCAGACCTTGCAACAAAGGATACGCTTGCAACTACTTATGAACTCCCAGAAAGTGTTGAAACGTTAAACGGCTTTACAGCTCTTGATGAAAAGGGCCTTTCTGAATTCTTAAAAGAAAAGGCACTTGCTATGGATTTAGACGACTTAAAGTTCTTGCAAGCATATTTTAAGAAGGAAAATAGAGACCCAACAATAACTGAAATCAAAATGGTTGACACGTATTGGTCAGACCACTGCCGTCACACAACTTTCCTTACGACTATTGAAAGCGTAGAATTTGAAGATGAACTTGCCGGCAAAATTTTTGATGAATATATTAAAACAAGACAAGAATTAAATAGAACAAAGCCTATTAATCTTATGGCCCTTGCACCAATTGCAACAAGGTACCATAAAAAGTCTGGCGACTTACCAAAGATTGACGACTCTGAAGAAATCAATGCTTGTACGGTTAAAATCAAGGTAAACGTTGGTGATGAAAAGCAAGATTGGCTATTATTATTTAAAAACGAAACACACAATCACCCAACCGAAATTGAACCTTTCGGTGGTGCAGCAACTTGTATTGGTGGTGCAATTCGTGACCCACTCTCTGGCAGAAGTTACGTTTATGCAGCAATGCGTGTAACGGGTGCAGGCGACCCATTAAAGCCACTTGACCAAACGATTAAGGGCAAACTCCCACAAAGAAAAATTGTTACAACGGCTGCAAGTGGTTATTCTTCTTATGGTAACCAAATCGGTCTTGCAACAGGTATGGTTGATGAAATCTATCACGAAGGCTACGTTGCAAAACGTATGGAAATCGGCGCTGTTGTTGCGGCTGCTCCAGAAAAGAACGTAAGACGTGAAGTTCCTGCAAATGGGGATAAAGTTATTCTTTTAGGTGGTAGAACGGGTAGAGACGGTTGTGGTGGCGCAACGGGTTCATCTAAATCACACAACTTATCATCACTTACAACTTGTGGTGCAGAAGTTCAAAAGGGTAATGCACCTGAAGAAAGAAAATTACAAAGATTATTTAGAAACGAAAGAGCATCAAGACTCATCAAGCGTTGTAACGACTTCGGTGCAGGTGGCGTTTCGGTTGCTATCGGCGAACTTGCAGACGGACTTTTTATCGACCTTGATAAAGTTCCTAAAAAATATGACGGACTTGATGGAACAGAACTTGCAATTAGTGAATCTCAAGAAAGAATGGCTGTTGTTGTTGAAAATGAGTACGTCAAAGAATTTATCGCACTTGCAAACAGCGAAAACTTAGAAGCAACTGTTGTTGCAACGGTTACAGACGACGCAAGGCTTAAGATGACTTGGAAAGGCAACACTATCGTTGATATTTCAAGAGAATTCTTAAATTCTAACGGCGCAGAAAAGAAAACAAACGTTAAAGTTGTTAAACAAGAAAAAGATGAAAAGCAAATTCCAACTTGCTTTACTTCAGGCTTAAAAGCACTCGCTGATGACCTTAACATCTGCTCTAAGCGTGGACTATCAGAGCGTTTTGACTCTACAATCGGCGCTGGTACAGTGCTTATGCCATTTGGTGGCAAAAACCAAAGAACACCTATTCAAGCAATGGTAAACAAAGTTTCAGTTGAAAATGCTGATACAGACACTTGTTCGTTTATGAGCTGGGGCTATAACCCATTTGTAAGCGAAAAAAGTCCACTCTTCGGTGGATACTACGCAGTTATTGAAAGCGTATGTAAACTCATTGCAACAGGTGCAACTTTTGAAGACACGTATTTAACATTCCAAGAATATTTTGAAAAACCAAACAAGGACGCAACTCGTTGGGGCAAACCTATGAGTGCACTTCTCGGTGCATATAGAGCGCAAAGAGAACTTAAACTTTCTGCTATCGGTGGCAAGGACTCTATGAGTGGTTCGTTTGAAAATATAGACGTTCCACCAACACTCGTTTCTTTTGCTATAACAACTGATACACTTGATAAGGTTATTTCACCAGAATTTAAGAAAGCTGGTAGCAAGGTTGTATTCTTGCCAGCAAAAAAGACTGCAGACGGACTTGTTGACACGGCTGACCTACTTGAAAACTTTAAGACTATCGAAAACCTTAACAGCCAAAACAAAGTGCTTGCAATGTACACTCCAACTTATGGTGGCATAGCAGAAGGCGTTATGAAAATGGCGTTTGGTAACTCTATCGGTTTGGAGTTTGCTGACGTTGATATGCAAACGATTTTCGGTTATAACTACGGTGGCTTTATTATTGAACTCGATGGCGACGTCGCTGTTGATAAGGCGTTTACTTTAGGTTATACAACAAAAAAACAAGAAATTGTTTATAATGGAAAAGGCGTTTCGCTAAATAGCCTTTTAGGCATCTATGAAGATAAGCTTGAAAGCGTGTTTAAGTGCAACGACGTTGAATCTGACAAGGGCGAAATTCCAGAAATTAAGTTTAGCGCTGATAACTGGACGCTTTCTCCAACAAAATTTGCTAAACCTAGAGTTTTAGTGCCTGTATTCCCAGGAACAAACTGTGAATACGACACAAAGAAGGCGTTTGCAAGAAGTGGTGCTGACGTTGATATATTCGTTATCAAAAACCTTGTTGACGTTAAAGAATCGGTTGATGCGTTTGCTGAAAAGATTAAAAATAGTCAAATCATATTCGTTCCAGGTGGATTCTCTGGTGGTGATGAACCAGACGGCTCTGGTAAGTTTATAACGGCTTTCTTTAGAAATAAAGCAATCAAAGAAAACGTAAGCGACCTTTTAGATATTAGAAAGGGCTTAGTTGGTGGTATTTGTAACGGCTTCCAAGCACTTATCAAACTCGGCTTAGTGCCTTATGGCAAGATTACAGACGAAATGAGCGAAGATATGCCAACACTAACCTTTAACACTATTGCAAGACACCAATCAATGCTTGTTAAAACACGCATTGCGTCAAATAAGTCACCATGGCTTATGCAAACTGAAGTGGGCGACGTTTATACAGTTCCAATTTCTCACGGTGAAGGTAGATTTATCATTAAGCCTGACCTACTTGAAAAATTGATAGCAAACGGTCAAATTGCAACACAATACGTTGATGAAAGTGGCAAGCCAACTTACGACATTAAGTTTAATCCAAACAACTCTTACTATGCTATAGAAGGTATTACTTCACCAGACGGCAGAGTATTTGGTAAGATGGGTCACTCTGAAAGAACGGGCAACGGATTATATAAAAACGTTTATGGTGAATACGATATTAAGATGTTCGATAGCGCTGTAAAATACTTTAAATAATAAAATATTTTTAAGATATATAGGAGAAATAAAATGCAATACAAAAGTGATATTGAAATTGCGCAAAGCATTACCCCAAAGCACATTTTAGAAGTTGCTTTAGCTGCTGGCATTGATAATAAATACTTAGAGCAATACGGCAACTACAAAGCAAAGATAGACCTTTCTATCTTAAATGAAACAAAAAGGGAAAACGGCAAACTTATTTTAGTTACTGCCATTACTCCAACCCCTGCTGGCGAAGGCAAGACAACAACTACCGTTGGTCTTGCTGATGGTCTTAAAAAAATTGGCAAAAACGTTATGGTTGCCTTAAGAGAACCATCTTTAGGTCCTGTGTTTGGCGTTAAGGGTGGCGCTGCAGGTGGTGGCTATGCCCAAGTTGTGCCAATGGAAGATATTAACCTTCACTTTACAGGCGACTTCCACGCAATCGGCGCAGCAAACAACTTGCTTGCTGCAATGATTGATAACCACATCTATCAAGGCAATGAACTCGGCATTGTCCCAAGAAGAATTACATGGCATAGATGCGTTGATATGAACGATAGGCAACTTCGTTTTGTCGTTGATGGTTTAGGTGGCAGAGTAAACGGCACCCCAAGAGAAGATAGTTATGATATAACTGTTGCTTCTGAAATTATGGCTGTATTATGTTTGTCTTCTTCTATCACAGACCTTAAAAATAGAATTAAAAATATTATCATCGGTTATACGTATGACAATAAACCAGTGACAGCAGGTCAACTAAACGCTCAAGGCGCTATGACGGCGCTACTTAAAGATGCCTTAAAGCCAAACCTTGTTCAAACTTTAGAAGCAACGCCTGCAATCGTTCACGGTGGACCTTTTGCAAATATTGCACACGGTTGCAACTCTATTATGGCAACTAAAATCGCTCTTAAACTCGGCGATTACGTAGTCACAGAAGCAGGCTTTGGCGCTGACCTTGGCGCTGAAAAGTTCCTTGATATTAAATGTAGGGTGGCAGGCTTAAAACCTGATGCAGTTGTAATCGTTGCAACGATTAAGGCGTTAAAAATGCACGGAGGCTTGCCAAAGACAGAACTTGGCACTGAAAACCTTGATGCACTTGAAAAGGGCATTCCAAACCTTCTCCGTCACGTTCACAACATTAAAGACGTTTATAAACTTCCATCAGTTGTTGCTGTTAACCGTTTCCCAACCGATACTGATGCAGAAATTGATTTAGTTATCAAAAAATGCAAAGAACTTGGCGTTAACGTTGTGCTTTCAACCGTTTGGGCTGAAGGTGGCAAGGGTGGTGAAGCCTTAGCACACGAAGTTGTTAGACTTTGCGAACTTGAAA
Organism: Christensenellaceae bacterium; assembly: GCA_045587245.1. Lineage (GTDB taxonomy): Bacteria > Bacillota > Clostridia > Christensenellales > Borkfalkiaceae > UBA1259. The sequence goes on along the minus strand of JAZNBU010000016.1, from coordinate 31,013 downwards.
ACGACTTTACATTTAGTTATGAAGATAGCGATAGCATTGCAACAAAAATCGAAAAGGTTGCAACTAAGGTTTATGGTGGCGACGGAGTTATCTTCAGCGAAGAAGCATTAAAACAAATTAAAACTTTAGAAGAGTTAGGCTTTGATAAAGTGCCTGTATGTATTGCAAAAACACAATACTCTTTCTCAGACGATATGACAAAACTAGGTGCACCAACAGGCTTTAAGATTAACGTTAGGTCACTTAAAATTTCAGCAGGCGCTGGCTTTATCGTTGTTTTAACGGGCAATATTATGACAATGCCAGGCTTACCTAAAGTTCCAGCAGCAGAAAAGATTGACGTTGATGAAAACGGCAAAATTTCAGGACTTTTTTAAGATTTATGAAAATAAATAAGTATTTTACTAAAACTGAACTAGGTATTTGGCTTAGTTCGGTTTTAGTCATTTTATTAGCATTTTTTGTTTTTGACGGTGAAAAATATCTTAATATGCTTGCTTCTTTAATCGGCACGACTGCGCTTATATTTTGTGCAAAAGGTAATCCGATTGGGCAAGTGCTTATAATAATTTTCGCCTCGCTATATGCGTACATATCGCTTTCTTTTAAGTATTATGGCGAGATGATAACGTATCTAGGTATGAGCTTGCCTATGGCAGTAGTTGCGCTTATAACTTGGCTAAAAAATCCGTTTAAGGGTAGTAGAGCGCAAGTTAAGGTAAACACAATCTCAAAAAAAGAATTAATATTTGCATTTGGACTCTCTTTGGTGGTGACGCTTGTGTTTTATTTTATACTTAAAGCACTTGGCACGGCAAACTTAGTGATAAGCACTGTTTCCATCACAACAAGTTTTTTTGCAGCATATTTAACTTTTAGAAGAAGCGAGTATTTTGCCTTAGCATATGCTCTAAATGATATAGTTTTGATTATTATGTGGACAATGGCAACAATAAATAACATAGGTTATATATCGGTTATAATTTGCTTTTTAGTCTTTTTAGTAAACGATACGTATAGCTATGTAAATTGGCGCAAAATGAAAGTTCGACAACAAGACGCCGAATAAAATTAAATAATGTGTGACAAAAAAACAACCTTTGAACTATTTCAAAGGTTGTTTTTAGTTTTCAAAGCCAAAAAATAAGTTTGGCGAAATATTAAAATTAACACAAATAGAATAAATGCAGTCATAAGTCGGCTTCTTTCTTCCCAAAAGCCATTGGCTGACAGTCGTTTGATTTACACCTATAATGGATGCAAATTTTAATTGACTTAAATTATAATCGTGCATTATTTGTTTAATTATTTCGATATAAGGCATTTCTTCTTTCATAAAAATTCCCTAAAATAATAATCTATACTGTTTATCAAAAATCAAAACTATTTATCTAAAATTTATACCGTTTATTAATAACCTATACTTTTTATCAAAAACTCAAGAAAATTATACCAAGATATAGGTCAAAAGACCTAGTATAATGTGGGTATAAGTCAAAAAGACTTAGAAATACAAATTGAAAATTGGTTAAATTGTTAAAAGAAAAACTTAACCAAAGATTTAAAGAATTAAATTAAAAAACAAAAGAAAAGGAGAGGCTATGAAGCTTAACAAAACGAAAAGAGGATTAGAATTAGGTGCGGCAATAACAGCGATTGTTTATTGTATATTTGATTTAATATTAGAAGTTGTTGCTTTTGAAACTTTGATTGATACGATAAGTTTTTTAAAAAAGGAATATGTAGATTATTATTCATATATGCAATCTACAGTCATTGCATATATTATAGGATTCTTTATAGGGGTTGCCTTGGTAATAGTTGAATTAATTTTTGCTTGTAAATTATTGAAAAAGCCTATAGACATATCAAACAATTTTATAAATATTGAAGGTTGTTTTGAAAATGAATTAAAGAAAAGAAAAAGAACAAGAATTTGTTTTATTGTTTTTTCAAGTATTTTAGCATTTGTTATGTTAATAAATTGTTTTCAATCATCACAAGGTTCAAGTTCAACGACAACAAAAATAGTAGGACTATTAATTTTTGTAACTGTGATAGTTTTAGAATCTATTGCAATGGCAAATAAAGAAATTCATCAAGATGTTGAAATTGCAAAAGAATTAGCAGTGTCTAATTCAACCATTGAAGAAAAAATTGCAGAGTTAAAGCATCTAAAAGAGCTCGGTGTTATTGATGAAGAGCAATATAAAAATGCAGTTGAAAAAAATATAAGGGATATTATTTAAAAACAATATGTAAATATAAAACAACCAAAAAATACCTTCCTAAGAAACCACTTAGGAAGGTATATCTATTTTATTTAGTTTTCTCTGTGCCTTTTATCTATAAAACTTTAATTTAAGTAATTATACTTTTTTATTTTTTGCTTTCTTTACAGCAACTCTATAAAATTTAACTCGTTTTTATTTAGTCTGTTTAGGCACAGACTTTTGCTCTGTTTCTATTAAACTGTTCATTGGTCTGCACCTCCTTAAAAAAGATTTTCGTTTTCTTCACTCCTTATCTTTATTTTCGCTATCCTTATTTTCACCTTGATTGTATCATATAAAGTTTTAATTGTCAATATAGTTAGAAAAAATATAGTGATTTAAATTTTTGAAAACCTACTTGACTGCAAGCAGTAATCATAGTATAATTATATGTATGGGGCAAGGAATTATTGTAATAAATCCATATCAAATTCCATTAGAAAGCGTGCATCAAGCAAACAGGCTTAAAGATGAATTTAATGCTTTGGGTGTGTCGGTTGAAATCATAACCGATACTTTTTTAAGGAGCAAAATTTTAGATAATAAAATTCAAACTGAATTAAACGGCGTGGACTTTGCAATCTATCTTGATAAGGATAAATACCAATCTGAAATTTTAGAAAGTTTAGGCATAAAACTATTTAATAGTCACAAAGCCGTTAGGGTTTGCGATGATAAGGGTACAACATATCTAGCATTATTAAATGGTGGGCTAAATATTCCAAAAACTATTTTCGGTGCGCTATGCTATAACAAAGATATGCCTATCGATAAGCCGTGGGCAGAGCAAATTGCAAAGAATTTGGGCTTTCCGATGATTATAAAAGAAAGTTTCGGCTCTATGGGTAAGGGCGTTTATCTTGCAAATAATTTAAGTGAACTTTTAGCCGTGATGGAAAAAGTTAAACTTAAACCACACCTATTCCAAGAATACATTGGAGAGTCTGGAGTTGACGTTAGGGTTATAGTTATCGGTGGCAAGGCCGTTTGTGCTATGGAAAGAAGAAATGACAGCGATTTTCGTTCTAACGTTGCGCAGGGTGGCTATGGCAAAAAGATAACTCTTACTGATGAATTTAAGAATAGCGCTGAAAAATGCGCTTTAGTTTTAGGACTTGACTATTGTGGGGTGGATTTGCTTTATGGCAAAGATAATAAGCCTTACGTTTGTGAAGTTAACTCAAACGCATTTATCTCTGGGATAGAAAAGGTGACCGGCTTTAACGTTGCTAAAGCCTATGCCGAGCATATTATATCTTGCTTAAATAAATAAAAACTTAAAAATTATACAAACTAAGTGTGCTAATATTAGCACACTTTTTTATTTTGTTTTTTTGTTAGAAAATTTTTTTGAATTTTTTTCATAAAACACTTGACAAGACAAAAATTATGATTATAATAATAATTGAAATTAGCAGTCGGCACGATAGAGTGCTAACAATTAAAACAATAGAGTGCTAATAATATGATATATAAAAGGAGATATGATATGAGAAACTATTTAACAAACAGAAATTTTGGAACGTTTGACATTTTTGACGACATATTCGATAACTTTTTTAAGCCTGTGGCCTTTTCAAACAAGGTTGGGAATATGAGAGCTGACGTAAAGGAAAACGAAAAGGAATATGAACTTGCAGTTGACCTTCCTGGTTTTGACAAAAAGGATATTAACTTAACGCTTAATAACGGATATCTTACAATTAGCGCAAAAACCGAACAAAAGGAAGAAAATGAATCTAATTATATTAGAAGGGAAAGGGTATGTTCTTATCAAAGAAGTTTTTACGTTGGCGACGCTGTGACAGAAGAAGATATTAAAGCAAAGTATAATAACGGCACGCTTAATTTGACAGTTCCAAAACTTGAAAGAAAAGAAATTCCAGCACGTCACATACAAATTGACTAAAATAAAAAGGGGGAAAACCAAATGGCACGAAAAAAAGTGCCATTTGGTTTTTAATGGCAAAAAAAGTTGACAAAACTTATTTACATTATATAATAAATATAGTAAAACTATATAATAATAAATGATTGAAGTTTGGAGATACAAAATGAAACAATTTAAGACCGAATCTAAAAGAATATTAGACCTTATGATTAACTCAATTTACACAAACAAAGAGATATTTTTAAGAGAGTTAATTTCAAACGCAAGCGACGCAATCGATAAGTTAAAGTTTATATCGCTTACGGACAACAGTATTGCACAAGATTTTAAAATCAGCATATCTCTTGACAAAGAGAATAAGATAATTACTATAGAAGATAACGGCATAGGCATGACCGATAAAGACTTAGAAAAAAATCTTGGGACTATTGCAGAAAGTGGCACGCTTGCATTTAAAAAGGAAAATAGCGATAAAACTGAAAACGAGCTTATCGGTCAGTTTGGCGTTGGCTTTTATTCTGCTTTTATGGTTGCTGATAAAATCGTGGTTTGTTCTAAAGCGCACGGCAGTGACCTTGCTTATAAATGGGAAAGCAACGGGGTTGAAGGTTATACTATAGAGCAAGCCCAAAAACAAAAAACGGGAACTAAAATTGACATTTACTTAAAAGCCGACACTGATGACTATAAATACTCTGAGTTTTTAGATGAATATAAAATTGCATCGTTAATTAAACAATATTCTGACTATATTCGCTATCCAATAGAGATGATGATGCCAACTACTAAACTCAAAGAAGGCTCATCTCCAGAAAAGCCAGAATACGAACAAGTTTTTGAAAAACAAATACTTAACAGCATGATTCCGCTTTGGAAAAAACCAAAAGCGCAAGTGACAACCGAAAACTTAAACGAATTCTATCAAAATGAATTCCACGATTATCAAGCGCCATTAAAGAGCGTTTATGCTAAAATTGAAGGCTCTGTCACTTACGACACGCTTTTATTCGTGCCACAAAAAGTGCCTTATGATTATTTTTCAAAGGATTATAAAAAAGGTGTTAAATTATACTGCAACGGCGTTATGATTATGGAAAAGTGCGAAGAACTTATCCCTGATTATTTCGGGTTTGTCAAGGGCATTGTTGACAGCAGTGATTTAAGTCTTAATATCTCACGTGAAATTTTGCAACAAGACAGGCAAGTTAAGGCTATTGCAACGAGTTTAGAAAAGAAGATTTTATCAGAACTTAAAAAGATGATGGAAGATGACAAAGCGTCTTACCAAAAACTCTTTGCTGAGTTTGGGCTTTCTATCAAGTTTGGCGTTTATGCTGGCTTTGGTATGAACAAAGATAAGTTAAAAGACCTTTTGATGTTCTATTCTTCTAAAAAACAGCAACTCATAACGTTAGCTGAATACGTTAAGGATATGCAAGATAATCAAGAGTTTATCTACTATGCAAGCGGTGAAAGTTATGAAAAAATAGATGCTTTGCCTAACATAGAAAAACTTAAAAACAAGGGTTATGAAGTTTTATACTTCAAAGACGGCGTTGACGAGTTTGTGGCTAAGATTTTGCTTGACTTTGAAGGAAAGAAATTTAAGTCTGTTTCTGAGCAAGATTTTTCTGTTGACACAGAAGACGAGAAAAAAGAGCTTGAGATAAAGGAAAAAGAAAACAAACAGCTCTTAGATGACCTAAACCAAATTCTAAAAGATAAGGTTAAGCAAGTTAAGCTTACGTCTAACTTCAAAGATTATCCTGTTGCGCTCTCTGCAAGTGGTGACGTTTCTATCGAAATGGAAAAGGTATTTAACTCTATGCCAAACCAAGGTCAAAAGGTAAAGGCTGAAAAGGTTTTGGAAATAAGCCTTGAGCACGGCATTTTGGATAGACTTAAAAATGCATCTGAAGACAAAGAAAAACTTAAAAAATACGCAACAGTTCTATATGAACAAGCAAGAATTTTGGCAGGATTAGATATAGAAAATCCAACAGAGTTTGTAAAAGCATTTTCGGATATTATCTAAAATATAGCAAAATTAATTAACTTACCTATGAAAAATAGGTAAGTTTTTTACATAAAATAGTAAAAAAGTGCAAAATAATTAATGGAAAATTAACAATTGTATGTTAAAATGTAAAAGAAATATTCAAAAGAGATAAAAGTTTAGGGGTAACGGTATGTTGCGTTTACAAAAAATTACAAAAAACTATAAAGTCGCCGGTGGCGAAATAGAAGTTTTAAAAGGTCTTGACATTGCATTTAGAAAAAACGAATTCGTTTCTATTTTAGGACCTTCTGGTTGTGGTAAGACAACAACACTTAACATTATTGGTGGGCTTGATAAATATACTAGTGGCGACCTTATCATTGCGGGGAAAAGTACGAAGAACTTTACCGATAGGGATTGGGACGTGTATCGTAACCAAAGAATAGGATTCGTTTTCCAAACTTATAACCTTATTCCACACCAAACAGTGCTTGGCAACGTTGAGCTTGCTTTAACCATTTCAGGCGTTTCTAAAGAAGAAAGAGTGAAAAGAGCTATGTCTGCCTTAGAAAAGGTTGGGCTAAAAGGCGAAGAATTTAAGCGCCCAAACCAACTTTCTGGTGGTCAATGCCAACGTGTTGCTATTGCAAGGGCTTTAGTAAACGAGCCTGATATCTTGCTTGCCGATGAGCCAACGGGTGCGCTTGATAGTAAAACAAGCGTGCAAATTATGGACCTTATTAAAGAAATATCTAAAGATAAACTTGTAATAATGGTCACCCACAACGGTGAGATTGCCGAAGAATATTCTAATCGTATTATTAGGCTTGTTGACGGCGAAGTGGTTGAAGATACAAATCCTTTTACAGTTGAGCAAGAAATTTTAGAGTGCAAGGCTGAGCAAGAAAAGCAAGATAAAGAGCCAACCCAAACCCAAAAGGGCAAAAAAAATGATAAAAAGCCAAAAGCAAAGATGAGTCTTTGGACGGCGTTTAAGTTGTCGGCAAGAAACCTTTTATCGAAAAGGGGCAGAACGCTTTTAACTTCTATCGCTGGCTCGATTGGTATTATAGGAATTTCGGCAGTTATCGCTGTTTCAACAGGCGTTAAAGCATACATAAACAATATGCAAGACGATATGCTATCAGGTAACCCTATAACTGTTCAAGAAACGGCATACGATATGACTTCTATTATGAACGATATGTCTTTTTCGGATAAGGTAGAGTTCATTAAGCAAAAGGGATACGTAAACGTTGATATGAGCATTAAAAACTTTGCAAAGATGACTCAAATCACAGTTAAAAACAATATCACCAAAGATTACGTCGATTACGTTTTATCTATGCCAGCTGAATATGCAGCGCTTAAGGCCGAATATAACTTAGACCTAACGAACAATATATATACTGAATACAACACAAGAGACAAAACCGACCCTGATAATAACAGCCAAATGCTTTCTTTATCAGTCATAAAGAACGTTTATAGAAGCGTTATGGAACAAACGGAATTTAAAGACCACGCATCACTTATAACCTCGCTTGGTCAAACGTTTATGCAAGCGCCAAACGATAACGAGTATATCGCATCGCAATATAACTTGCTTAAGGGCGACTTTGCAAATGCAAAAGATGAAATTATGATTGTTGTAAATAAAGATAGGGCGCTAACTGACCTTACCTTTGCACAACTTGGTTATTATAATCAAAATGAATTTATAACTATGGCTGAAAACGCACATAGCGAAAACAGCGATTTTGAATTTAAAGACACGTTTAGTTATGAAGAAATCGTGGGCAAAGAGTTTATTTACTATTATAATGACGACGTGTTTGTTCAAAACGGCAGTGGCTCAACGCAAAAATTTAACTATAATTATGATATGACAGGAACTAATGCTCAGGGCATACCACTAAAAGTTGTAGGTATATTAGAGCCAAAAGATACGATTAACTTTGGGTGCTTAAGGGCAGGCATATATTATACGCAAGAACTTGTTGAGCATATTATTGAAAGGGAAGCAAACGAACAAACAAGAAGTGACGTTGTTGCATTTCTAAAGACTCTACCAGCAGGGCAACAAGGCTTTTCAGCAACTAAATATAACAATATGTGGACGGGCATCAATAAGATTGAATATACATACACGTTTGAGTATAAAGATGCAAACGGCACCGTTCAACAAGGTTCTGAAACAACTGTTGTGGGTAAGGCAGATGTTATGTCAAGTTTAATGTCTTCGTTTATGCCAAGTGATATGAGTGCTGAAACGGTTAGTTTAACTCTCCGTCATTTAGGTGGCGAATCGGTTGCAAACGATATTAGTATTTATCCAAAAGACTTTACAATGAAAGATAAGGTCGTTGCATATCTTGATGCTTGGAACAATGACGGCGATATAGTCGTTGGTGATAAAACGCTTACTAAAGCCGAAAGAGAAGAAATCAAATATACCGATAACCTATCTCTCATTATGGATATGATAGACTCTATGATAGATATTGTGACTATTGCACTCATTGCGTTTACTTCGCTATCACTCGTGGTGTCTTGCGTTATGATTGCAATTATCACATACGTATCAGTTGTTGAAAGAATAAAAGAAATTGGCGTTATTCGTTCGCTCGGTGGCAGAAAGAGAGACGTTTCTAACCTTTTCAATGCAGAAACGCTTATGATTGGCACATCAAGTGGTCTAGTTGGTGTGGGTATAACGTATTTTATCTCGCTAATCGTAAACATTATAGTAAAGAGTGCGGCAGGCTTCTCGATAATGCTACTTCCTATATCTTCGGCATTTATTATGGTTTTATTAAGCACGTTCCTAACCGTAATGTCTGGCTTAATCCCAGCTAAAAAAGCTGCGCATAAAGACCCAGTGGTAGCACTTAGAACTGAATAATAAAAACTAAAATTGTTAATTAAACAAACAAAAAAGGACAAAGAGCAAATGCTTTTTCGTCCTTTTTTTGTTATTCTAAACGTTATTTATTTTTTTAGACAAAATTATTGAACGTTTATTTTAAAAAAGTGTCGTAAACTCTTGACAAAGGCGCATACTAGTATTATAATTAACTCAAAGTTAGCACTTAAAACAAAAGAGTGCTAACAAAAAAACTTACTAAGTGCTAAAGGGGAAGGAAATGAAGCTTTCTGACAGAAAGAAAAAGATTTTGCAAATTGTTGTAGATGACTATATAGCAACTGCGCAACCTGTTTCCAGCAAGAGCATAACTGAAAAATACATGAAAGACGTGAGTTCGGCAACGGTAAGGAGCGAGCTTGCAGGTTTGGAAGAGCTTGGGTTTTTAACTCAGCTTCACACGAGCAGTGGAAGAGTGCCATCGATAGAAGCGTATAAGATGTACGTGGCTGAGCTTATGGATAGGAGCAATCTTTCGCTAAAAGACGTGGGGGCGATTAAGGAGTCTTTTCAAAGCCACGCAGATAATTTAGAGGCAGTCGTTCAAAACACAGTCAAGGTTATAAGCGATTTAACCGACTATACTTCGGTCGCATATACAACGCACAGCGCTGATGACAAGATAGTTAAACTTGAGATTTTTAGGTATAAACAGCAACAAGCATTGCTTTTAATTGTGACAGAAAGCACGCTTATTAGGGATAAGTTTATTAATATACCTATAGATATGACTGACGAGCAGTTATCTGAAGCGAGCAGGATTATATCCAAAATGTTCGTTGGTAAAAAGCTTGGCGAGGTTATGTCGCTTGGAAGTGCTTTTGAAAGTGAGTTTAGCGCATATCGCTCTATTTTTGACAGCGTTATGTGGGCGATTGAAGATTATATCGTAAACAACAACTCTAAAGTCTTGCTTGAAGGTGAAAGTAAAATCTTAAACCACCCAGAATATTCTGATGCTGAAAAGGTTAAAAACTTTTTATCGGTTGTGTCAAGCAAAAACAAACTCGCATCACTTCTTAGCGAGGAAAACGACAATATCGAAGTAAGCATTAAAATCGGTGGGGAAGAAGGCAAGGATATGCCAAAAGATTGCTCGCTTGTAACGGCAAGCTATTCGGTTAGTGGCATAAAGATAGGAACTTACGGCGTTATCGGGCCACTTAGAATGGACTATCAAAAGGTAGTTTCGGTCTTAGAAGGCATAGGGCAAATTTTAGAAGATTTAATCGGTAATAAAAAATAAAGGTGCAGTATGAAAGAGTGTAAGAAAAAAGAAGAGTGTCTTGAAAATGAAGTTCAAGAAAATGAGCAAACAGAAGTGCAAGACGTACAAGAACTGTTAAGAGAAAATGAAACTCTAAAAAAACAAGTAGAAGAATTTAAGGACAAGTGGATGCGAAACGTTGCCGAGTTTGATAACTATAAAAAGCGTACAGCTAGTCAATGGTCAGAAGCATATAACGAAGGCATTGCAAGTGTTATCATTAAAATCTTGCCTGTTGGCGATAATCTTGATTGGGCGCTATCGCTTGGACTCGACCCAAAGACAGAAGAAGGCATTATTAAGATAAGAAGCAAGTTTAATGAAACGTTAAAATCACTTGAAATAGAAGAAATTAACCCTGTTGGCGAGGTGTTTGACCCACAAATAGCAGAAGCAGTTATGCAAATTCCAGCTGAAGATGGCGAACAAGCGGATACGGTTAAACAAGTATTCCAAAAAGGTTATAGAAAAAACGATAAAATAATAAGATACGCTACAGTTAGCGTTATAAAATAAAATTTTAGGTATAAGGAGAAATATATATTATGAAAACAATAGGTATTGACTTAGGCACAACAAACTCTTGTGTTGCAGTTATGGAAAATGGCGAACCAGTAGTTATCGCAAATGCAGAAGGCTCAAGAACTACACCTTCTGTCGTAGGATTTCAAAAGGACGGAGAAAGACTTGTAGGTCAAGTTGCAAAGCGTCAGGCTGTTTCTAACCCTGATAGAACGGTTGCATCAATCAAAAGACATATGGGTTCAGATTATAAAGTTTCTATTGATGACAAAAAATACACACCACAAGAAATTTCAGCTATGGTCTTAACAAAACTCAAAAAGGACGCTGAAAGTTATCTTGGCTCGACTGTCACGGATGCCGTTATCACTGTTCCAGCATACTTTTCTGACAGTCAACGTCAAGCAACAAAAGACGCTGGTAAGATTGCAGGCTTAAACGTTTTGAGAATTATCAACGAGCCAACGGCTGCTGCACTTTCTTATGGGCTTGATAAAGAAGGCAAAACACAAAAGGTTATTATTTACGACCTTGGTGGTGGTACGTTTGACGTTTCTGTTATGGAAATTGGCGAAGGCGTGTTCGAAGTTTTAGCAACACACGGCAACAATATGCTCGGTGGTGACGACTTCGATAAGAGAATTATGGATTATTTAATCGCTGAGTTTAAGGCTAAAGAAGGCATTGACCTTTCTAACGACAAACTCGCTATGCAAAGATTAAAAGAAGGTGCAGAAAAGGCTAAGATTGAACTTTCTGGCATGACAAAGACAAACGTTAACTTGCCATTTATCACAGCCGACGCAACAGGTCCTAAGCACTTAGACGTTGACATTACAAAACAAAAATTCGATGCTTTAACAGAAGACCTAGTTCAAGCAACGGTTATCCCAATGCAAAACGCAATGAAGGACGCAGGACTTTCTTTCTCTGATATCGACAAGGTTATCTTAGTGGGTGGTTCAACAAGAATTCCAGCCGTTATCGATGAAGTTAGAAAGGTTACAGGCAAAGAACCATTTAAGGGCATCAACCCAGACGAATGCGTTGCTATAGGTGCTGCAATTCAAGGTGGCGTGTTATCTGGCGAAGTTAAAGACGTTTTACTTTTAGACGTCACACCACTTTCACTCGGTATTGAAACACTCGGTGGCGTTTGCACAAAACTTATCGAAAGAAACACAACAATCCCTGTAAAGAAATCCCAAGTATTCTCAACTGCAGCTGACAACCAAACAGCCGTTGATATTCATATCTTACAAGGCGAAAGAGAATTCGCTAAAGACAACAAAACTCTTGGCAACTTCCAACTTTCAGGCATTGCACCAGCTCCTAGAGGCGTGCCACAAATCGAAGTTACTTTTGACATTGACGCAAACGGTATAGTAAACGTTTCTGCAAAAGACTTAGGCACAGGCGCATCACAAAACATCACAATCACTTCTTCATCTAACCTTTCTGATGCTGATATTGACAAGGCTGTTAACGAAGCAAAACAATACGAAGCTGAAGATAAGAAGAGAAAAGAAGTTGTTGATAACCACAACAAACTCGATGGACTTATCTTCACGATTGAAAAATCAATCAAAGACCTCGGTGACAAGATTGATGCTAATGATAAAGCTAAGCTTGAAGAAGAAGTTAAACTTGCAAAAGTAGAACTTGAAAGCAACGATAACGATAGAATCGTTAAGGCAACTGAACAATTATCAGGGGTTTCACAAGAAATCTTTGGAAAAGTATATCAACAAGCAAACCCAAATGCAGACCCTAATGCAAACGGTGGTGCTGATGGGGATACAGAATTCCATCAAAACTAATAAAAAAAATTAATATAATCATCTAAAGCAAGCTGAAAGGCAAAAAATTTGCCTTTCAGTTTGTGCATAAATAAATAAAAGCTTTTGTTATATACAAAGCGATGCAAAGGGACAATTATGGCAAAAGATTATTATGAAACTCTTGGGGTGAGTAAAAACGCAACCCAAGACGAAATAAAAAAGGCATATAGAACGCTGGTTAAAAAATATCACCCAGACCTTCACCCAAACGACAATGCCGCTGCAGAGAAATTTAAAGAAATCAACGAGGCGCACGAAGTTTTATCTGATGAAAAGAAAAGGAAGAATTATGACGCTTTCGGTGACCCTAATGGAAACATGGGTGGCTTTAGCGGTTTCGGCGGTGGCGCAGGTGGGTTCGGTGGCTTTAGCGACCTAGGAGATATCTTCGGCGATATATTCGGTGGTTTTGGTGGCACCAGAACTCGTGCCCAAACAAAAAATAAGGGCGATGATATTACCATTGAGCTTTCAATGAGCTTTTTAGACGCTGCAAAAGGCTGTCGTAGAGAAATTGCATACACTAGAAACGAGCCTTGTAAGGCTTGCTCTGGCACAGGTGCAAAAGGTGGCACGGCTTATACAACTTGCTCTAAGTGCGGTGGCACAGGTCAAGTTCAATACACGACTAGCAACGGATTTTTCCGTTCAGTAAACGTTAGACCTTGCGACGAGTGTAAGGGTACGGGTAAAAAAATTATTGAGCCTTGCAAAGAGTGTAATGGAAAGGGATATGCTCGTGCTCAAACAAAACTCACACTCGATATCCCAGCCGGCGCTGATACGGGCAGTTATATAAAGAAGGTGGGCTTTGGTCAAGCAAGCACAAACGGTGGGCCAGCTGGCGACCTTATAATCGTTATAAAGGTTGAGCCAAGTAAGATTTTCACTCGCAAGCACTTTGACTTATTTGTGACGGTGCCTATTAGTTATAAAACGGCAGTTTTGGGTGGCAAAGTTAAAGTTCCACTAATTGATGAAACCTTTGAATACACTATTCCAGAAGGCACGCAAAGTGGCAAAAGATTTTTCGTGCGTGGCAAGGGTATAAAAACAAACCGTGGCACGGGCGACCTTTATATCGAAGTTTTAGTTGAAGTGCCAAGCAAGATTAATAAAGAACAAAAGAAGATTTTAGAAGAGTTGGAAAAATCTACGGATATTAAGCAATGTCCTAATATGAAACAATATAAGGACAATATGGAAACAATGTATGGTAAAAATCCATACGAGAAATAATATGAACAATTTTGTTGAATTAACAATTTCAACCACTCATATCGGTGGGGATATTATAAGCGACTTGCTTTGGGATTATACCGATAGTGGCGTTGTAATAAGCGACATAGAAGACGTTATTGCCCTTGCAAAAGACGGCAGGGCGTGGGATTATGCCGATAGCAGTATTTTCAGCGCTGATAAAACTGTGCTTGTTAAGGCATATTTTCCAAAGGAAAGTGCAAGTGAGACGATAAAAGAAGTTGAAAAAAAACTTATTGCAATGAAAAAGGATAGCCCACTAGACCTTGGCAGTTTAGAAACTGTTAAAAGGGATATTGACGGTGACCTTTGGCGTGAACAATGGAAAGAACATTTTAAGCCTATAAAGATAGATAAAATTGTGATAGTGCCAGAGTGGATTGATTATCAAAAACAAGACGATGAAATAGAGGTCTTACTTGACAGCAATATGGCGTTTGGCACGGGTGAACACGAAACAACTTCTATGTGCGTGGGTTTTTTAGAAAAATACGTAAGTAAAAGCGACGTGGTTCTAGACGTTGGCTGTGGTAGTGGAATACTTGGAATATGCGCAAGCAAACTCGGGGCAAGAGAAGTTATAATGACCGACATTGACGAGTGCGCAATAGTTGCAACTGAGCACAATATGAAATTAAACGATATAAAAAACGGCAAAGTTTTTTTAAAGAACTTGCTTGATGATAATACTGTTAAAGGCAACGTTATAGTTTGCAATATTATGGCAGAAGTTTTAATTTTCTTTGCGCCACATATTGGTAACAACTTGCTAGAGAATGGCGTTATAATCTTGAGTGGCATTTTGGTTGAAAGATTACAGGCAGTAAAAGACGCTTATTTATCGGCTGGCTTTACCTTTGTTGAAGAGAAGATAAAAGGCGAGTGGTCTGCGCTCGTTATGAAAAAGGGTGAGTAATGAAAGCAGTTGTATTTACCCTAGGCTGTAAAGTGAACGAGTGCGAAAGCGATTCGCTTATCACTGGCTTAGAGAATTTGGGCTATGAAGTTAGCGACAAGCTTGTGCCGGCAGACCTATACATAGTTAACACTTGTGCCGTGACAAACGAAGCCGAAAAAAAATCTAGGCAAATGGAAAGCAGAATTAAAAAAATATCTCCAAATGCTAAGATTATCTTTACGGGCTGTGCCGTGCAAAAAAATCCAGAGCAGTTTGCAAATAAGTCAGACGACTATTTAATAACGGGCACGTTTAACAAAAACGAGATTCTTTCTTTGCTCGATAAAACGGGTAATCACGTAAGTCCGTCTTGCAGTGAGTTTGAAGAGCTTTTACCTACAACTTCACTTAGGACAAGGGCATACGTTAAAGTTCAAGATGGTTGTAATAATTTTTGTTCATACTGCATTATTCCATATCTTAGGGGTAGGAATAGGGCGAGAAATCCAGAGAGCGTAAAAAATGAAATTTTATCGCTCGGAGCTGAAGAATTTGTTATAAACGGCATTAACCTATCGGCTTATGACTATAACGGCATTAGCCTAACGGGGCTTATCAATTATCTAAAGGACGTGCCTTGTAGGATAAGACTTGGCTCGTTAGAAGTTGGCGTTATTGATAGAGAGTTTTTGTCGGCACTAAAAGGCTTAAAAAACTTTGCGCCACATTTTCATCTTTCTTTGCAGTCGGGCTCTGATAGCGTTTTAAAGAAAATGAACAGGCACTACACTACGGCTGAATATTTGGGAAAGGTAAAGTTAATTAGAGAGTATTTTGCTGATGCTGGAATAACAACTGATATTATAGTTGGTTTTCCAACCGAAACGGAAGAAGATTTTATAACGACTATGGAGTTTGTAAAAAAAGTTGGGTTTAGCGATATTCACCCATTTCCGTTTAGTTCAAGAAGTGGAACGGTTGCAAGCAAAATGAAAGACCTATCGTCAGAGATAAAAAAGCAAAGACTTGACAAACTTTTAGAGATTAAAAAAGAGTGCAAAAACAAGTTTGCTTGGAGTATGGTGGATAAAGAACTTGACTTTTTGTTTGAAGAAGTTAAGGGCGAATATGCCACAGGCTATTCTGAAAATTATTTAAGGCTTTATATAAAAGATTTTAATCAAAACTCAAAAATTACAAAGGTTAGGGTGGTAGAGCCTTATTTAGACGGCGCTATTGCTTTAGCAAAAGGAGATTAATATGGAAAATTGTTTGTTTTGCAAAATTATCGCAGGGGAAATTCCTGCAACTAAAATGTACGAAGACGATAATATGATTATTATTAAAGACATAGACCCAAAAGCAAAAAACCATTTTTTGTGTATTCCAAAAAGCCACTTTAAGCTTCTTGCCGATATGACAGACGAACAAAGCGAGATGCTAAAAGAGTGTTTTAAGAAAATTCCGACTTTAGAAAAAGAGTTGGGGTTAGAAGGTGGTTATCGTCTAGTAATAAATCAAGGCGAAAACGCAGGTCAAACGGTTTTTCACCTGCATATTCATATTTTGTCTGGTCAAAAAATGGGCTGGACCCCAGCATAAAAAATTTTTTCATAGACAATTACTAAAACTTGGTTGGTTTCAGCCAAGTTTTTATATTTAAAAACGCTTGACAAAATTGCGTATATATGGCAAAATAAATATGCTGAGTTAATTTTAAAATAAAAGACTGTATTATTGTGCCCAATTATGCTTATAGCAATTATCAGATAAGTTTATCGAAAGCACAAAATTCGCATAAAATATTACGTTAACGTCTTTTATTTGAATTAGTTTAACAACAATCGAAAATCGCATTTTAGAGATTGCTAATTTTCGATATCAGAAAATCTCATCTTTTAAAGGAGAAGTCTTTATGAGAAAAACTTTTTTGGCGCTTTTATCTCTATTATTGGTGTTGTGTAGCTTTGGCGTGGTCGCTTGTAGCAAACCTGAACATGTTCACGACTATAGCACGCTAAAAAAAGATGCAACACAGCATTGGTATCAATGTTCTTGTGGTGAAAAGGACGGGGTAGATTACCATAGAGGAGGAGAAGCTACTGCAACAGAAAAAGCAAGATGTGCAGTTTGTGGTGCTGAGTATGGTGAGTTTGACCCTTTGACAGGCTTGTCAGTTTGGTTAATAAATGACGGCACTGAATATGAGGTTTATGATTATACGGCTAGTTTTGTGAACGTAGTTATTCCAGCCACCTATCAGAATTTGCCAATTACAAGTATCTACGATTCTGCTTTTGATAGTTGTACTGCAATTGAGACCGTGACTTTTGAACAAGGCTCTCAAGTAAGGAGCATTGGCAAACGTGCTTTTAACAGTTGTACTTCACTTGAAAGTATTAATTTGCCAAGTGGTATTGTAAATATTGGTGATTATGCCTTCCAAAACTGTAAAAAGTTAGCGGCTATTGAGTTGCCAAATGGTGTTCAAACCATAGGTGTTAATGCGTTTGCTCGTTGTGTTGTTCTTGATACTATAAATATTCCAGACAGCGTATTAAGCATAGGCTATGCTGCTTTTTATGAATGTAACGCACTTGAAAGCTTGGATTTCACTCAAGACTCTCAGTTAGTTAGTATTGGTGGCCGTGCGTTTGAAAATTGCGATGAGCTAGAAAGCGTAACTCTTCCAAGTAGTGTAAAAAGTATAGATGCTGATGCGTTTATCGACTGTGATAAATTCAAAACAGTAAATTATACAGGCACGATAGACTCTTGGGCCGAAATTGATTTTGCGAACAATTATGCAAACCCATTGGTTCATACTAAGAACTTAGTTATTAATGAAGCCGAAGTTTTATCGGGAGACGTTGTGTTAACTCAAGCTACAAAGGTTTCGGATTATGCGTTTATCAATTGCGACTTACTCACAAGCTTAGTGTTACCAGACACAGTTAAAGTTATTGGTGAGGGAGCATTTTATGGATGTGTTAATCTTGAAGATATAACTTTACCAAACAGTATTAAAGCTGTAGGTTTTGATGCTTTCAATTCATGTGATAAATTAGAATATACAGAAGACGGGGAATTAAAGTATCTAGGAAATGAAGAGAACGAGTATTTATATTTGGCAGACACAAAAACTAATGACGTGACTTCTGTAAATATAAATGAAAATTGCAAATTCATAGGTTATTCTGCGTTTAGCGATTGTAAATTGCTTGAAAGTGTAAAAATTGCAGGTGACGTGGTTAACATTGGTGAAGAAGCGTTCTCAAATTGTGACATGCTTGCAAGCGTGGAAATTTCAGATAAAGTAACGAACATTGGAGCAAATGCATTTGCTAACTGTCCTATCGAAAGTGCAACAGTTGCTACGTCTGCTTTATCATTTGTTAAAAACACTAAATTGAAAGACGTGGTGATTATTAGTGGTGAAAAAATCAACACGGATGAGTTCAATGGTTGTATTGCTCTCGCTAGTATAAAACTTCCAGCAAGCGTGACAACAGTTGGCTTAAACGCTTTCTATGGTTGTAATGCTCTTACTAAAGTAGAATACTCAGGAACGATGGAAGAGTGGGTAGCAATTAAATTCGATAATAGTTATTCAAACCCAGTAGCTTTTGCTAAAAATTTATATGTAAATGATGCGTTGGTTGAAAACGTGGTATTAGAAACAGCTACAAGCATATCGGATTATGCGTTCTATAATTGCAGTTCACTTGTAAGCGTTGAAATCCCAACAACTGTGACAAGCATAGGAAATGGTGCTTTCTACAATTGTGCTAATATTGAAAACATATCATTGCCAGCAACAACAACAATTATTGGTGCAAATGCATTTAGTAATTGTTCATCACTTGCAAGCATAGCAGTAGATGCAGAGAACGAAAACTATCAATCAATTGACGGACACTTATATAGTAAAAACGGTGAAACGTTAATTCAATATGCAATTGGTAGCGAAGCTGATACGTTTAATATCCCAGCTAGCGTTATTAATATAGGCGAGTTAGCTTTCTCTAATTGCGAAACACTTAAAAACATATTAATTCCAGACAGTGTGAAGAATATTAGTGACAATGCATTTGAAAATTGTTTTATTGAAGAGGCAACAGTTTCTGCATCGGCTTATTCTTACGTGGTAAATAGCCAATTGAAAAGCATTACAATTGCTAGTGGCGAAAGCATAATGGCAAATGCATTTTATGAGTGTACGTCACTCACAAGTATAGTTATTGCAGACAGTGTGAGAACTATCGGTGCAAGTGCGTTCAAAGGTTGCACAGCTCTTGAAAGCGTAGTTCTTTCAAACAATTTAATAAACATTGGAGAAGACTTATTTAATGGTTGCTCAGCGCTTAAGGAAATTATAATTCCAGACAGCGTGAAAACCATTGGCTTAAATGCATTTAAGGATTGTATTTTACTTGAAAACGTAACTCTTTCTAGTGCTTTGGAATCCATCGGCGTAAACGCATTTAATGGTTGCGTTGCAATCGAAAATATAACTCTTCCAGAAGCTTTGGAAGCTGTTGGAAAGGATGCATTCAGTGGTTGCGTTGCTCTTAATAAGGTTAACTATTTAGGAACGTTAGACAAGTGGGTGGTAATCGATTTTAACAATGAAAATTCAAACCCAGTAGCTTATGCCGAAAACTTATACGTAAATGATGAGTTGGTTGAAAATGCAGAATTAACAACAGCAAAAAGCATAGCAACTTATGCGTTCTATAATTGCACATCACTTGTAAGTATTGAGATTCCAGAAGGTGTGGAAAAGATAGGTAAAGGTGCGTTCTATAATTGTACCAAACTTGTAAATGTTGAAATCCCAGCAAGTGTGACAACTATTGGTCTAAACGTATTCAGTAGCTGTACGTCGCTTGAAAGAATAACGGTAGCAGAAGGAAATACCAAATATCAAGACATTGATGGAAACTTATATAACGAAAACAACAGGACGTTTACTTTAATCCAATACGCAATTGGTAAGACGGAAGAAACGTTTGAAATTCCAGAAGGCGTAAAAACTATAAATAGTCAAGCGTTCTATAATTGCAGTTCACTTGTAAGTATTAAGATTCCAGCAAGTGTTACAACAATTAATGAAAATGCGTTCGGTTGTTGCTCATCACTTACAAGCATAACGGTAGATGCAGAAAACAGCAAATACAAAGATGATGATGGCAACTTGTATAATAAAGAAGGCACAAGTTTAATTCAATATGCAATTGGCAAGGCGGAAGAAACGTTTACAATAGCAAAAGCTGTTAGAAATATAAGTGCAGGTGCATTTGCTAATTGTACTAAACTTACAACAATCAACTGCGAAGCTACAGCGAAACCAACAGGATGGGATGAAGGCTGGAACGAAGGCTGTGATGCTGAAGTTGTTTGGGGATACGTAGCTGAATAAAAAACAATAAAATGCTAACGAATAATCGTTAGCATTTTTTTGTTGTATATGAAAAACACCAAAAAGTCCCGAAGTTAACAAAAACACTCTATCGTTTTCGATAAAGTGTTGTTTATTTATAAACATTATATACTATATTTTAAATATATTAAACTTTAACTAAAGTAGCTGTCGAGTGTGTGCAAATGCCTTCTTCTCTGCCAACAAACCCTAAGCCTTCTAACGTGGTTGCTCCAATTCCAACAAACTCAGCACTAATTCCAAGAGCATTTGCTAAAGAGTTTGTTATTTCAGGGATAAACGAAAGCAGTTTTGGTTTTTGTGCCATAATGGTTGCTGAAACGCTTTCCACTCTGTAGCCATTATCCTTTACCATATCTAAGACGACTTGAAGAAGTTTCATACTATCGGCATCTTTATATTTTGGGTCTTTATCTGAAAAGTGATAGCCAATATCTCTAAGCGATAGGGAAGATAAGATAGCGTCCATTACAGCGTGAGTTAACACGTCTGCATCAGAGTGCCCCAAAAGCCCTTTGTCGTGCGGGATAATAACGCCACCTAAAATAAGCTTTCTATTTTTAACTAGCTTATGGCAGTCAAAGCCTGTGCCAAAGCGATACGTAGGCTTATCATCTAAACAAAAGTCTTGTTTATATGTTAGTTTGATATTGTCGTTATCGCCCTCATAATAATTGAGAGAGCCTGTAAAGTTTAGATAAATTTCGCCATCATCGTTAAACGTTTTGTCGCCAAGCGATTGGTAAGCGTCTTTTATAGTCTTTGTAATAAATCCTTGTGGGGTTTGAATATTTGCAAGCGTGTCTTTTCCTACGTATTCAATTATGTTGTTGTCGTTTATCTTAGCAATGGTATCACGGCTCTTAATAACGGGGATAGCACTACCAAACTTTTTAGCCGTGTCTATGCAATTTGAAATTAGTTTTTTAGAAACGAACGGTCTTGCACCGTCGTGAATTAAAACAACGTCGCCATTAACCTTGTCAAGTGCGTTTTTAATAGACTGCGTTCTCGTTTCTCCACCTAAAACGACGGTGGCTTTATCTTTAACTAAATTTGAAACAAAATCAAAATCGATTTCGCTTGCAGTTATTATTATTTGGTCGATAAGCAGGCTACTAGCAAAAGCATTTAGCGTTTGCTCTAAAATAGTAGAGCCGTTTTTTTCAACCAAAAGCTTATTTTGATTAAAGCCTGCACGAGTGCCTTTACCAGCACACGCAAGAATTAAACTTGTTTTCATCTATATACCTACTCGAAAATAATTTCATACATTTTTTCTGCTTCTTCTTTTCTAACCGTTTCTTTTATAAAAAGCACCTTAAACTTAACAGCGCCACTATTAAAGCCAATTTCCACAATATCACCCTCTTTTATTTGATGAGAGGGCTTTGCAGGGCGTCCGTTTACGACAACTCTTCCACCATCGCAAGCCTGTTGAGCTAACACTCTGCGTTTAAGTAGCCTAGAAACTTTTAAAAATTTATCAATTCTCATAAAAAATGCACCTTAAATTACTAAATATATTGCAAAAAAATCAAAAAATAAAAATATTTTTAAAATCTTTTCAAATCGCTTGACAATCTTGATTAAAAAGGATAAGATTATATAATGTATTATGATAGGTTAATATCGAGTTTTATCGCCTTTTTGCGAAAAAACGACTAAAAAATAAGGATTTTTTCGTAGAAAATCGACAAAAAAATCACTTTTCGATACTAACTTTTCTCGACAAGGTTTATTATACAACATTTTTTATGTTTTGTAAACCTATCGGAACAAAATTTATATTTTTTTAAGGAGTGTGTTTTGATGACACGTATTTTACCTGAAATTGAATGTGGCAAGGTTAAAAGAAGGACTTTTAGCAAAATTAAAGAAGCAATCGAACTACCTTATCTTGTCAAAATTCAAAAAGATTCTTATGACGCTTTTATTAGTGGCGGCATAGGCGAAGTCTTGGAAGATTTTTCACCAATTACAGACTACTCTGACCACTTTGAACTCTATTTCTTAGATTATAGCCTTGATGGGCAACCTAAGTATGATGAAAAAGAATGTAGGGACAGAGATGCTACTTATGCTCTTCCACTTAGAGTTAAGGTTAGGCTTGTAAACAAAGTGACTGACGAAGTTATCGACCAAGAAGTGTTTATGGGCGATTTCCCACTTATGACAGACAACGGCTCGTTTATCATCAATGGTGCTGAAAGAGTTATCGTTTCTCAACTCGTTCGTTCTCCTGGCGTATACAACGGCTCAGAAATGGACAAGTCTGGCAGACGTCTTTTTGACACGACTGTTATTCCTTCAAGGGGTGCTTGGCTTGAATTTGAACAAGATTCACAAAACGTTTTGTGGGTTCACGTTGACAGAACGAGAAAGTTGACTGCTACCGTTTTACTTAGAGCGCTCGGATTTGGCAGTGATGAAGCCTTAAGTGAACTTTTCGAAGGCAATAAGATGATTTTAGATACTGCTGAAAAGGACACTTCTAAGTCTGAAAGCGATGGCCTTATCGAATTATATCGTCGTTTGCGTCCAGGTGAAATTCCAACGGAAGAAGCTGTTAAACAACACTTAAAGAACTTATTCTTCGATGCAAGACGTTATGACCTTGCTAGAGTTGGTAGATATAAATTCAACAGAAGACTTAGACTTGGCGCAAGAATCGTTGGCCTTGTCAGTGCGGACGACGTTATTACAAGTGACGGCGAAGTTTTAGCTACAAAGGGTCAAAAAATTTCTAAGCCTGTTGCTGAAGCAATCCAAAACGCTGGTATTGCAACTTTTATTGCTGACGTTAACGGCGAAAGACATAAAATCATTTCTAACAACGTTGTAAACTACAAAGAAGTTACGGGACTTAACCCAGACAGCTTTGGTTTATTAAAATACGTTTATTTCCCAACTTTAGAATTTTCTAAGGTTGTATATCAAACTGCAAAAGAAAACGGTGTTGAAAAGACTGCTGAAATCTTAAAAGAACAAATCAACGCAATGTTCTATCTTGAAGAAAAGCAAATTCCAAGCGGGGAAGAAAAGCCAGAAGACAAGAAGAACGAAGAAAAGGCATTGGAAATCAGAACAAAGTTCATCAATGCTTGCGTTTGCTATTATGATATTATTGAAAGTGGTATCGTTCCAGAAAAATTAGATGCCGAAACAAGAAAGACAATCCGTCCACTTGTTGAAAAATTAAATCATAAACACATAACTGTTGATGATATCGTTGCATCAGTTTCTGTAAACTTAGACTTAGCATATGATATCAACACAGTTGACAATATCGACCACTTAGGCAACCGTCGTGTTCGTTCTGTTGGTGAATTATTACAAAACCAATTCAGAATCGGTATTGCAAGACTTGAAAGAGTTATCAAAGAAAGAATGGCAACTCAAGACCCTAAAGACGTTTCGCCACAAGGTCTTATCAACATTCGTCCTGTAAGCTCTGCTATTAAGGAATTCTTTGGTTCATCACAATTATCACAATTTATGGACCAAACAAACCCAATTGCTGAACTCACGCACAAGAGAAAACTTTCTGCACTCGGCCCTGGTGGCTTGAATAGAGATAGAGCAACGTTTGACGTTCGTGACGTTCACCACTCTCACTATGGTAGAATGTGTCCTATTGAAACACCTGAAGGACAAAATATCGGTCTTATTTCATCACTCGCTGCTTATGCTAAGGTAAATGAATTCGGTTTCATTGAATCACCTTATAGAAAGATAGAGCACGTTCTTGATGAAAACGGCAATATGCAAACAATCGTTACAGAACAAGTTGAATACTTGACTGCTGACGAAGAAGATAACTACATCGTTGCACAAGCAAACGAACCATTAATCGACAACAAATATTTCGCTAACGACCGTGTTTCTTGCAGACACAGGGACGAAATTACCGAAGACGTTAAAGAAAAGATGGATTACATGGACGTTTCGCCAAAGCAACTCATCTCTGTCGCAACGGCACTTATTCCGTTCTTAGAAAACGACGATACCAACCGTGCGCTCATGGGCTCTAACATGCAACGTCAAGCCGTTCCACTACTTTGCCCAGAAGACGCTATCGTTGCAACTGGTATTGAAAGAAGAATCGCTTACGACTCAGGCGTTATGGTTAATGCTGTTAATGCCGGCGTTGTTGAAAGCGTTGCAAGTGACCTTATCCTTATTAAAGAAGACGATGGCACTTTAAGAAATTACGTACTTAAAAAGTTTGAACGTTCTAACCAAGGAACTTGCCTAAATCAAAGACCAATCGTTGACAAGGGTGAAAGAATTGAGAAAGGACAAACTATCGCAGACGGCCCATCAACTAAAAACGGCGAACTTGCGCTCGGTCGCAACATCTTAGTCGGATTTATGAGCTGGGAAGGCTATAACTACGAAGACGCTATCTTGCTTTCAGAAAAACTCGTTCGTGAAGACGTTTTCACAACAATTCACATTGAAGAACACGAAATCGAAGCAAGAGACACACGTCTTGGTGAAGAAGAAATAACAAGAGATATTCCAAACGTCGGTGAAGACGCACTTAAAGACTTGGACGAAGACGGTATTATTAGAATAGGTGCAGAAGTTAATAGTGGTGATATTCTCGTTGGTAAAGTTACACCTAAGGGTGAAACAGAACTTACTCCAGAAGAAAGACTCTTAAGGGCTATCTTTGGTGAAAAGGCAAGAGAAGTTAGAGATACGTCTTTAAAAGTTCCACACGGCGAAGGTGGTATCGTTGTTGACGTTAAAATCTTTACTCGTGCAAATAAAGACGAATTATCTCCTGGTGTAAACAAACTCGTTAGAGTATATATCGCTCAAAAGAGAAAGATTAGTATCGGTGACAAGATGGCTGGTCGTCACGGTAATAAAGGTGTTATCTCAAGGATTTTACCTGAATCTGATATGCCATTTATGGCTGACGGTACACCACTTCAAATCGTGCTTAACCCACTCGGCGTTCCATCACGTATGAACATCGGTCAAGTTCTTGAAGTGCACTTAGGCTTAGTATGTAAGCAACTCGGCTGGAAGATTGCAACGCCTGTATTTGACGGTGCAACCGAAAGCGATATTAGAGAATTATTAAAAGAAAACAATATAGTTAACCCAGACGGCGAAGTTGATGGTAAGATTCAACTTTACGACGGTAGAACGGGCGAACCATTTGAAAACAGAGTTACTGTTGGTCAAATGTATATGATTAAGCTTATCCACTTAGTTGACGATAAGATTCACGCACGTTCAACAGGTCCATACAGCCTTGTTACACAACAACCTTTAGGTGGTAAGGCACAATTCGGTGGACAACGTTTCGGTGAAATGGAAATTTGGGCGCTTGAAGCTTACGGCGCAGCGCACATCTTGCAAGAAATCTTAACCGTTAAGTCTGACGATATCGTTGGTAGGGTTAAGACATACGAATCAATCGTTAAAGGAACAAATATCAGCGAACCTGGTATCCCAGAAGCATTTAAGGTATTATTGAAAGAACTTCAAAGCTTGGCACTCGATATGAAAGTGCTTACAGAAAACAAAGAAGAACTTGCTCTTAAAGACCTTATCGAAGGGGATATCGACGATATGCCATACGTTCGTGAAAAAGACAGCCGTGAAGAAGTTGAGCTTGACGAAATCGAAGGCGATATTCCTGAAACAATCTTTGAAGATAGCGAATCAGTTGAAATTGATGATGAATTTAATTTTACTAAAGATATGTTCGAAGACGACGATGATGAAATAGACACAACAATTCCTGATGATGATATGTTCGACGATGATGAAGAACTTGAGTTTGAGGATGAGGAATAATAAAGGGGGATAGAGTAATATGTTTGAACTTAACAATTTTGATTCTATACAAATAGGAGTAGCATCTCCCGAAAAAATTAGAGAATGGTCTTATGGCGAAGTAACAAAGCCAGAAACTATTAACTATAGAACACAAAAACCTGAAATGGGTGGTCTTTTCTGTGAAAGAATCTTTGGGCCTACAAAGGACTGGGAATGCCACTGTGGTAAATATAAGCGTATTAGATATAAAGGCGTTATTTGCGACAAGTGTGGTGTTGAAATCACAAAGTCTAAAGTTCGTCGTGATAGATTAGGTCACATTGAACTTGCAGCACCTGTTTCACACATTTGGTATTTCAAGGGCGTTCCTTCAAGAATCGGTCTTATGCTCGATATGAGCCCTAAGGCTTTGGAACAAGTTTTATACTTTGCTTGCCACGTGGTATTGGACCCAGGTACAACACCACTTCAATATAAGCAAGTTATTAACGATAGAGAAAAACTTGAAATGGAAGAACAATACGGCTATAATTCTTTCAAAACAGGTATGGGTGCAGAAGCTATCAAAGAACTTTTGATGGCTATCGACCTTGAAAAAGAAAGCGCTGAAACAAAGAAAGAAATTGCAGAAAACGCTTCTGGACAAAAGAGAATTAGAGCAGTTAAAAGAATAGAAATTATCGAATCATTTAGAAAGAGTGGCAATCGCCCTGAATGGATGATTTTAGACGTTCTTCCTGTAATCCCACCAGAACTCCGCCCAATGGTACAGCTCGACGGTGGTAGATTTGCAACGAGTGACTTAAACGACTTATATAGAAGGGTTATCAATAGAAACAACCGTTTGAAAAAGCTTATGGAACTCGGCGCTCCTGAAATCATTATTAGAAACGAAAAGCGTATGCTTCAAGAAGCGGTTGACGCTCTTATCGACAACGGTCGCCGTGGCAAAGCTATTAGTGGCGCTGGCAACCGTGAATTAAAATCACTTTCTGGTATGCTCCGTGGTAAGCAAGGCCGTTTCCGTCAAAACCTTCTCGGTAAGCGTGTTGACTACTCAGGCCGTTCAGTTATCGTCGTAGGACCAGAACTTAAACTTTATCAATGTGGCTTACCAAAAGAAATGGCTATCGAGCTTTTCAAGCCTTTCGTTATGAAAAAACTCGTTGAATCTAACGTTTGCCATAACATTAAAAACGCAAAACGTACAGTAGAGCGTGGTAAGGCAGTAGTTTGGGACGTTTTAGAAGAAGTTATCAAAGACCACCCAGTTATGCTCAACCGTGCGCCTACACTTCACAGATTATCAATCCAAGCATTTGAACCTGTTCTTATTGAAGGTAGAGCAATCAAACTTCACCCACTCGTTTGTGGCGCATTCAACGCCGACTTCGACGGTGACCAAATGGCTGTTCACGTTCCACTTTCAGTTGAAGCACAAGCAGAAGCAAGGTTTTTGATGCTTGCATCAAATAATATCTTAAAACTTTCTGACGGTAAGCCTGTTATGTCACCATCACAAGATATGGTTATGGGTGCATACTACTTGACTATTTTAAGAAAGAAGATTGGCGAAAAGTATAATGAAAAGGGTAGACAAGATGAAAATGGCACAGTTTATGGCGTGCCAGAATATACCGTTTCTTATGCATCACCAGAAGAAGCAATCATGGCTTATCAAACAGGCAAGATTGGTCTTCAAGATGAAATTTACGTTCGTAGAACTGTTGAAGCTCTTGGCGAAACTGTTACAGGCAGAGTTAAGACATCTGTTGGTAAGATTATCTTCAACGAAGCAATTCCACAAAACTTAGGCTTTGTTGAAAGAAAAACTAAAGAAGATTTCTTAAAATACGAAATCGATAAGTTGACGGGCAAGAAAGACCTTCAAAAAATCGTTGGCGCTTGCTTTAAGCGTCACGGTGCAAGTTGCGCAGCAGACGTTCTTGACAAGGTTAAGGCACTCGGCTTTAAATATTCAACAATCGGCGCTATCACAACCAGCGTATTCGATATGCATATGCCAAAGGATAAAGCTGAAATTTTAGGCCAAGCAGAAAAACACGTATTAAAGATTGAAAACCTTTATAAGAAAGGCTTCATCACTGATGATGAAAGATATAAAAAAGTTGTTAACATTTGGAAGCAAGCAACCGAAGACGTCACAGAAAAGCTTATGGACTCGCTAGATGAATTCAACCCAATCTTGATGATGGCAAACTCAGGTGCCCGTGGTTCAAAAGACCAAATCAAGCAACTTGCTGGTATGCGTGGTCTTATGACTGACACAAACGGTAAAACTATTGAAATTCCTGTTAAGTCTTGCTTTAGGGAAGGACTTTCAGTACTCGAATACTTCATTTCATCACACGGTGGACGTAAAGGTCTTGCCGATACAGCTCTTAAAACTGCCGACTCTGGTTATTTGACTCGTCGTTTAGTTGACGTTTCTCAAGAAGTAATCATCAAAGAAGAAGACTGTTTTGCAAGCACGGGCGATGCTGTTAAGGGTGTTGTTGTTAGTGCTATTAAGGGCTCTAAGGGCGAAATTATCGAAGGTCTCCGTGACAGAATCGCTGGTAGATTTACAGTTAAAGATATCATTAACCCAACAACTGGCGAAATCATGGTTAAGGCTAACGAAATGATTGATGAAGACATGGCTGATGAAATAGTTAAGGCAGGCATCGAACAAGTCGAAATCAGAAGCATCTTCACTTGTAAGTCAAAAACTGGTGTTTGTGCTAAGTGTTATGGTAAGAACATGTCAAACAACAATCCTGTTCAAATCGGTGAAGCAGTTGGTATTATCGCTGCTCAATCAATCGGTGAACCAGGTACACAGCTCACCATGAGAACCTTCCACACTGGTGGTATCGCAAGTACAGGGGATATCACGCAAGGTCTTCCAAGAGTTGAAGAATTATTCGAAGCTCGTAGACCAAAGCACGCTGCAATCGTTTGCGAACACAGTGGTACGGTTGAAATTGAAGAAAAAGATAAGATTATTCACGTTATCGTTAAACCAGACGATGATTCTAAACCAGAAGATTACACAATTCCTTTCGGAACAGGCGTTATCGTTAAGACGGGTGACAGAGTTGAACCAGGTACGGTTTTGACAAACGGTTCTGTATATCCACAAGACATCTTAAAGACAAAAGGTATCAAGGGCGTACAAGACTATATCCTTAAGGAAATCCAAAGCGTTTACCGTTCACAAGGCGTTGATATCAACGACAAGCACGTTGAAATTATCGTTCGCCAAATGATGAAGAAGGTTCAAGTTGAAAACCCAGGTGGCGCAGATATTCTTCCAGGTGAAAAGCTTGACGTTCATAGGTTTGAAGAAGAAACAATCAATGCTCTTGAAAACGGTCTTGAACCACCACAAGGCAAGAGAATACTTCTCGGTATCACAAAGGCAGCTCTTGCAAAAGAAAGCTTCCTTTCAGCTGCATCATTCCAAGAAACAGCAAGGGTACTCACAGAAGCTGCTATCAAGAACAAGATTGACCCACTTGTAGGCTTAAAAGAAAACGTAATTATCGGTAAACTTATCCCAGCAGGTACTGGAATTAAGAACTATAAAAACGTTTCTCCACAAACGGTTATCCAAAGACCAGCCCAAGAAGTGGAAGTAGACAATATTTAAGGTTTTTCAAATAAAAAAGCTTATAAATCGCTATATTTTATTTGACTAAATCGCTAATTAATGATAAAATAATATTTCGGCGAGCAAAATAATTTAACTCGCCGAAACACAAAAATTTTGTTTCATAAACGGAAGTTTCCGAATCCGTTTTCTGAATATCCGAAATAATTTAAGGAGGTGCGATATGCCAACAATTCAACAGTTAATCAGACAAGGTAGAAAAAGCATTACTTACAAGTCAAAGTCACCAGCACTCGACGAATGTCCACAAAAGCGTGGTGTTTGCTTGTCAGTAACAACAACAACTCCAAAGAAGCCTAACTCAGCGCTTCGTAAGATTGCTCGTGTCCGTTTGACCAATAAAGCTGAAGGTATCGTTTATATCCCAGGTGAAGGCCACAACCTTCAAGAACACAGCTCTGTTCTTATCCGTGGCGGAAGGGTTAAAGACTTACCAGGTGTAAGATACCACATTATCCGTGGCGCTCTTGATACAGCAGGCGTTGCAAAACGTCGTCAAGCAAGGTCAAAATATGGCGCTAAGAGACCTAAATAAGTAAAGAACAATAAATAGAAAAAACTTATTTAATTTAAGACACCTACTTATAATCGGAATTCGGAAAATTAGCCCGATTTGGTAGGCAGTATGTCGAAAGACAGAAGGTTCGCTACCTTAAAAAATAGATAAGGCAAGCGATAGCTGTACTAAACTAAGGGTTTACCCTTAAACAAAGGCACAAATCAATGTGCAAAAAATTTAAAGGAGGATTTAATTATGCCAAGAAGAGGCAATATTGCAAAAAGAGACGTTTTGCCAGATCCAATGTATAATGATAAGGTTGTAACAAAACTCATCAACCAAGTTATGCTTGATGGTAAAAAAGGCATTGCACAAGGCATTGTTTATGAAGCATTTGCAGTGGCTGCTGAAAAAGTAGGCCAAGACGCTAAAGAAATGTTCGCTCAAGCGCTTAATAACATTATGCCTATGGTAGAAGTAAAAGCAAGGAGAGTCGGTGGTGCAAACTATCAAGTTCCAATCGAAATCCGTGCTGAAAGAAGACAAACACTTGCAATCAGATGGTTGGTTGCAGC
Organism: Christensenellaceae bacterium; assembly: GCA_045587245.1. GTDB lineage: Bacteria > Bacillota > Clostridia > Christensenellales > Borkfalkiaceae > UBA1259. Next base: position 141 of record JAZNBU010000016.1, on the reverse strand, counting down.
AGCAAGAAAGAGAGGCGAAAGAGAAATGGCTTCTAGACTTGCAGCAGAACTCGTTGACGCTTTTAATAACACAGGTAGTGCTGTTAAGAAGAAAGAAGATACACATAGAATGGCTGAAGCAAACAAGGCTTTTGCACATTA